>JAKADJ010000138.1 GCA_021820645.1 Bacillota bacterium | reverse complement strand
GGTGCCTGCCGATTGAAGCGGACTTAGCGGGTAGCGGATGTGTGGTTTGTGGGAAGCCGGGCGTCCGGCGCGCATTGTTGGGTCGGGCCTACTAGAAATCATCGGTCAAAAAAGGAAAAACTGAGGGTGTGGCGCGTGTGAGTGATAGGGATCGGGTAGTAGCCATAATTCCAGCCTACAACGAAGAGTACAACATTGAATCCGTTTTAACAGTCTTACAGGCGGTTTCGGAGATCGACGAAATTATCGTGGTTAACGACGGATCCAGCGATAACACCAGCCTGGTGGCACGTCGACTTGGGGTAACGGTATTGGATTTAGATGAGAATGCGGGCAAGGGCAGTGCCATCAAAGCTGGTGCGGAGCAGGCCGCCGCCGATGTCCTGTTGTTTTTAGACGCCGACCTGGTCGGATTGACGGCATCTCATGTGCGTGAGCTACTACTCCCAGTTTTAAATGGCTACCACGAAGCAACCGTTGGGATATTTGAGGGAGGTCGCACTTCCACCGATTGGGCTCAGGCCCTCACCCCGTTTTTGTCGGGCCAACGGGTGATGCGCAGTCAAATTCTTTTGGGTGCAGACCACATTCGGGGAGCTGGTTATGGCGTCGAGTTGCAACTGCATCGCCAACTAAAACGACTGGGTAAAGAACCCCATGCCGTGATCTTGCATGACGTGACGCAGGTGATGAAAGAAGAAAAACTGGGATTAGCCAAGGGTCTCGCAGCGCGTATGAAGATGTACTGGGAAATCATTCGAGAAATTCCCCGAATCTAGTGCCTCCGTGGGCCGGAAAGCGGGGAAGAACTTGCGGTCTGTGCGGATGCTCGCAGCATAGTCTTCGACCCGATAGGAAACTACTGCGGGACCTCAATTTCAATTGCAGGAAAATTTATATTCAAGGAAGTGGCTCCCACCATGGCATCATACCTCTACGAATGGCTAAGCTCAAACGGTTATCCCACCCCCTCCACCGCTTTCATCTCGGTCCAGCGTGACGTAGACGGCATAGTCCTCTTCGTGCCCACACTCGTTGCGGAGGATCTGGTTTGGCATGACGCCTTGTGCCACGAATTAACGACCCAGTGGGGACTGCAGGTCCGCATCGAGCAATATCCTTGGTCTCATAGCCCCGTGGAGCGCATAAGAGAAATTCTGGAACTAGGGGGCGCCACCTTTCTGTCCCTAATGCCCGATTCGTCCATTGAAATCGACCCCACCGGTGGAGTTTTTTGCCGTTTTTCGAGTAGGGTGGCTTACGAACTATTTCAAAAATGGGGTGGCGAAGCTCGGTTACGCACTTGGTGGCCGGACTTACCAAGCTGGCATGACGAGGTGGAGGCCGTGCCCTTGGCCGCGCCCGCGCCGGCCGTGCCGGTGACGCTCGCCCAGAGTGCCGGCGAAGCCCAGCGGGACCGCGTGGGGCGTGGTTTCCCCCCAGGAGAACCACTCGCCCTGTCAATGTTGCCAACGGGTGGCGAGGTGACGGTCCTTGGCAAAGTGATTAGCCGGGACATCCGCGCCGGACGTGAGGGTCTAAGTCACTGGACCTGGACCATCACCGATGACCTCGGCGCCCTTCGTCTTAAGTATTCTGAACGTCGTGGGCAACCGCTGTCGGACCAAACCTTCCCCGTGGGAGGCTTTGTGAAAGCTTCTGGATCCCTTGAAGTGGATAAATTCACCGAGGAACGGGTACTGCGGATTAAGGACGCCATCCAGGTCGATTCGGCTCAGCCCGCATCTAGCCGATTACCCCATCTGGACTTACACGTCCATACCAAAATGAGCACGCTTGACGCGCTACTCTCTCCGGCCGAAGTCTTTGAGTGGGCTAAAGCCACCGGGCAAGAAGCCGTAGCCATCGTCGATCACGGAGGGGTTCAAACCTATCCGGAATTAGAGCACCTCAGCAAAAAATTTGGCATCCAGGCCATTTACGGCGTCGAGGTCAATATGGTGGATGATACGGTCCGGGCGTTAAGTGGGCCTCAGCTCGAGGTGCCCTGGCCCAATACCCCACTCGTGGTAGTAGACGTGGAGACCACAGGACTTTCTGCCCGAATCCATGACATTATCGAACTGGGTGCCGTCAAAGTCATTGGCGGCAAAATCGTTGACCGGTTTCATCGGATGGTGCGTCCCACGCAACCCCTATCGGCGGGCACCCGTCAAATTACGGGCATTCAAGACCACGATGTCGCCGACGCGCCACTACCAGGGGCAGTAATGGAAGAATTTCTCCGCTTTGCTGAGCATGGGATTCTCGTCGCTCATAATGCACGGTTTGACGATGGGTTTCTTAGGGCCGCCCTGTCGCGCCACAACCAGGTGCCATGGTCGCCTGCGGTCATAGATACCTTGAGTCTGGCCCGAGCGCGAGTACCGGGTCTAAAATCCTACGGCCTCGGTGCCCTAACCCAACACTTCAAAGTGGTGCTCACCCAACACCACCGGGCCCTGGCCGATGCGGAAGCCACCGCTGAGGTGTTACTAAAACTGCTAGTTGATGACAATGGCGAGTGGCTTCCCGAAACCGCATTGCGGGAACCCGCATCCCAGTCCCATACCGTGGGCCGACCGACTCCAGTCGTGTTGCTCATGCGACGCCAAGAGGGCATCGAAGCCCTCTACCGTATGATTTCTGCCTCGCATTTGGATACCTACTACCGCGTGCCCCGAATTCGGCGATCCGACTTGGTAGCCGGCCGGGAGTTTTGGCTCCTGGGTTCTCCAGTCCATGGGGGGGAGCTCCAAGAAAGCCTGCTAAGGGGGGATCGGCCCGCTGAGATTGCCGAGATTGCGGGCTTTTACGATTACTGGGAAGTCACCCCAGAAGACGGACTCGCGTCGCTCCAACAGGAAGAACATTTAGGGTCTAAAGACCAGGTGGCGTCCTATGTCAAAGATCTCATCGCACTAGGACGCGAACATCAAAAGCCTGTTCCGGCCGTCTCGGATGCGCACTATTTACGACCGCAAGATAAGGTGTTTCGCGATATATTGGCGGCTACCGCCAAGGGTGAACTTCATAATGCCGTCGATGCGCTTCATTTTAGGCACGGGGACGAAATGGCCGACTCGTTTGCCTGGCTGGATGAAGCGAGCCGGCGCTATATCCTAGACGACTCGCCGCGGGACATCTTAGCCGCATTGGATCCGATTAAGCCGGTGCCCGACGGCTTATTTGCACCCACGCTCGACGAAGCAGTTAGCGTCATCGAAACGCTGCCTCGTTCCAAAGCCAAAGCGCTTTATGGGGAGCCACTGCCCGAACTCATTCAAGCTCGCCTGGACAAGGAAATTCGTTCGATTACGGTAAATGGGTTTTCGAGTATCTATTACATCGCCCATCGCTTGGTCAAAAAGTCTTTGGATGATGGCTACTTGGTCGGGTCGAGGGGTTCGGTCGGGTCTTCACTAGTAGCCACCTTACTCGACATCACCGAGGTAAATCCGCTCCCACCCCATTATCGCTGCCCGGCGTGTCAAGCGACGGAATTTATTGCCGATGAACAATTTCAGTCCGGCTTTGACTTACCGCCTAAAACTTGCCCTGGCTGCGACACCCCGTTGATTGGAGACGGCCAGGATATCCCGTTCGAAACCTTTTTAGGCTTCGAAGGGGATAAGGTGCCGGATATTGATTTGAACTTCTCTGGCGAATACCAACCCCAGATCCATCGGTACACCGAAGAGCTTTTTGGCCAAGGCCACGTGTTTCGGGCCGGGACCATTGCCACGGTGGCCCAAAAGACCGCGTATGGGTTAGTCCGAGCCTGGGCACGCGACGTCGGTCGTGAACTTAGCCCGGCCGAAATCGACTGGCTAGCCAGTGGCCTCACCGGAGTAAAGCGCACCACCGGCCAGCATCCCGGTGGACTCATGGTAGTACCCCAAGACGAAAGCATTTATCGGTTTACTCCGGTACAACATCCGGCCGACGACCATGCGTCCGACGTGGTGACTACCCACTTCGATTACCACGCCATCGAAGGCCGCTTATTGAAACTCGATCTACTGGGACATGACGATCCGACGGCGATTCGCATGCTGGAAGATTTGACCGGGGTCTCGGCGCGCAGTATTCCATTCCAGGATGAAGCCACCATGAGCCTTTTTAAAGACACCTCCGCACTTCAAATTAGCCCCGAAAGCATCGGATCACCCGTAGGAAGTCTCGGGATTCCCGAGTTTGGCACGCCCTTCGTGCGCCGCATGCTAATCGATACGCGTCCCCGCACCTTTGCTGAACTGATACGGATTTCCGGGTTGTCACACGGCACGGAGGTGTGGAATAACAATGCGCAAGACCTGATTCGGCAAAAGTTAGCCACGCTTTCCAACGTGATTGCCACACGGGATGACATCATGATGTATTTGTTAAATCAGGGCATCGCGCCTAAAAGCGCCTTTGCTATCTCGGAAGCTGTCCGTAAGGGCAAGGAACTTAAGCCAGAACAGGAAGCCTTAATGCGAGAACATCAAGTTCCGGATTGGTATATCGGTTCGTGTCGAAAAATTTCGTACCTGTTTCCCAAAGCTCATGCGGCAGCCTACGTGATGATGGGATGGCGCATCGCCTGGTTTAAGGTGCATCATCCCTTAGCGTATTACGCTACCTACTTTTCACGGCACATGGACGACTTTAATCCCGAGGTCGTCCTACAGGGATCCAAACGCGTCAATCAAGTAATGAAGGACATCGACGAAATGGGAAATGAAGCCACGCCCAAAGACAAGAACCAGGTTTCTGTGCTGGAATTGGCCCGCGAAATGCTGGCGCGCGGCTATCGCTTCTTACCGGTGAACCTCGATCGGTCCCATTCCTATCGATTTACCATTCACGAGGGTGGGCTTCAAATCCCCTTTGCGGCGTTACCCGGATTGGGGGTGGCGGCAGCCGACAACATTGTGGCCGCTAGACAACAGACTCCATTTTTATCGATAGACGACTTGCGGCAACGAGCTCGCCTGTCCAAAAGTATTATCGAATTATTACGGGGACAAGGAGCACTTGACGATCTTGGGGAAACCAGCCAGTTGGCGTTTTTTTGAAGACATCGGGTCGTGATGAAGCCATCGACAGGGACGGCTTCGAGATGGCCCCGGGCCCTGTGGGTGCTGTGTCTAGCCACTCTGATCATCCAAACCGGATATGGCACGATTTTGCCGCTCTTGCCAATTTACGCCGAGCGTCGTGGCTTTTCGCTCCCCTGGATTGGCGCCATGGCGGCACTCTACGCCTTGGCTTCTTTTGTCGGCCAATGGGTCTTAGGCCCGCGATCTGATCGGCTCGGCCGCCGCCGTTTGTTAGTGCTTGGCGCCGGAATCACATGCGCCGCCACGGCCTTGTTTGTGCTTGCCGTGCCGGCGCCGTTTTACCTGGGCTTTCGAGTGCTTCAGGGTATCGGCGCGGCTGCCTTCCTGCCCGCCGCCAACGCCCTAGTCGGAGATCTCGTGCCCGACGCGCAGCGAGGTTCCGCATATGGATACCTGTCATCCGCATCGATGGCGGGATTTGCCCTCGGCCCGTTGGTGGGAGGGGTTCTGAGTAGCATTTGGGGTTTGTCGGCACCGTTTGTTTTTGGCGCGGTGCTATCGGGCTTAGCCATGCTCGGACTCATGCGGGGTCTGGGGCAAACGCCTAGCGAACGGGTACTCTTGATCGAGTCAACTTCAATCGCGACGAGATGGTCTTTTAGTGCAGCGGTATGGCCCCTTTACGTAGTAAACTTTGGTTGGACCGGCTTGATTGGCATGTACGATACGGTATGGAGCCTTTACATGAGATTTTTAGGCGCGTCGAATCTAGTAATCGGCTTGTCATTCACGTTTTTCGCGGTGCCACTTTTAGTATCAAATTTTTTGGGGGGCAGATTGGCCAACGCCCGATCCCGGCGGGGCGCTTTAATTTTTGGCGGAAGTCTTCTTAACGCCGGCACCGTCTTTCTCTATATAGCTTCCCGCAGCGTGTGGCTCTCGATTGGCGTGTCGATGCTTGAAGCCTTTTCCATGAGCCTCATTGGGCCCGCCTTGCAGGCGCAATTAATGGACAGGATTCCCAGAGAACTACGAGGCACGGTGCAAGGGAAATTCCAAGCCGTAGGGACCTTGGGCTCATTGGTCATGGCCATCGCCAGCGGTGTACTCATGATCCACTCGATTCGAGACCCGTTTTGGGCGGGTGCCGGACTCCTGGTCGTCACGACTCTAGTGTTTGCATTCAGGGGATTCCGGGCGCGCGCCCAACAGTTGTGATGTCCTGGCCAATATGCTAGAATATAGAAGAGAGATTTTTGGGTTACCAAAAAAACCGAAGTCATTGCGTCGGTTTTGGAGACTCAGAG
>JAKADJ010000137.1 GCA_021820645.1 Bacillota bacterium | reverse complement strand
AGCAACTACTGGCCATCGTGGAACCTTTCGATAAGAGTCAGGTCGGCTTCTGCTTTGATACCCAGCATGCCTTTGCCGCTGGTTTGCTCAACCCTAGTGACCCCAGGGCCTTCCCCGGATTTGAAGAGCCCCAGTTCATGGACCGACTTAAGGCCATTCACCTCAACGACAGCAAAGTTCCCTATGCGGCGAAAAAGGACCGCCACCAGTTGATTGGACAAGGGGAAATGGGTGCAGCCATGCTCCAAAATATTCTCACCGACCCCCGTTTGCAACACGTGCCCTTCTATCTGGAGACCCCGGTCAACGACGAGCGCCAGTATCAAGAAGAAATTGCCGTGTGTCGTGGCCTATTGGGCTAGCAGGAACTTCGCGATCCGTGTCGAATTCCTGTGAGCATAGTAAACCATCGATCGGAGTCAATGGAGGAATCTATCATTAATGCCCGCGCTTTAATCATATACAACCCCGCTGCCGGCAACGGGAAATCCGAACGCCTGTACCACGAATTGAAACCGACCATCGAGGCACGCGGCATCGAGGTCGTGCGCACCGAGCAGCCAGGACATGCCACGGAAATCGCCCGCGAAGTGGCCACAGATACCGAACTCACGGTGATTTCCCTTGGTGGCGATGGTACCCATCACGAAATCATTAATGGCCTAATGCCCGACGCCGGACCCATATTTGCCATTCTTCCGGCCGGTACCGGAAACGATTTGGTGCGGATGTTGCAGTATCCCAAAGGCGCCATCAATATGCTGGACACCGCCTTAAGTGGCCCGATCAAACATTTCGACATCGGAAAGGCCGGCGCACACTATTTTTTGACGGTGGCCGGAGTCGGCTTTGATGCCGAGGTCGCAGGGTGGGTTAACCAACGCAAGAAACAGGGCAATGGCACCTGGGTCTTTATCCGGGGCATCTTATATAATCTTTTTGGCTATCGGTGCGCTCCCCTTGACGTCACGCTAACAGCGGCCAGCCGTAGTGAAAAAACTTTTTTGTTGGCGGCTGGCAATACGCAATTCTACGCAGGCGGTATGAAAATCTGTCCGAGTGCCTCGCCGTTCGATGGGCGTTTTGAGATCATCTGGGTGAAAGCAATCTCTCCCTTCGGCGTCCTGCCGCTTCTTGCCAAAGTGTTCCGGGGCACCCACGTCAACCATCCCAAGGTTAAGGTGCTGTCCGCCCCCGAACTCACGGTGACCGGCCCAGACAGATTGTGGGTGCATGCGGATGGTGAGCTTATCGGGCACCTTCCGATCACCATCCAAACCATTCCGCATGGTATTCGCATGCGGACCGGGGGCTAAAGAATCCGATGGGGATTTGGCCACTGCAACTGCCCCCATTTCTTTGGGGTGCCGCGACCTCGAGCCACCAGATTGAAGGATTCACGGACAATGACTGGACCCGGTGGGAAAAAGCCGGACACATTCAGGACCACAGCCAGTCGGGGCGGTCTACGGATCATTTCCGTAACCCCGATCCGGATCTAAGATTATTTCGCGAGCTAGGGTGGAATGCCTACCGACTGTCATTAGAGTGGAGTCGCATTGAACCCGCTCCCGGACAATTTTCCGCGACGGCTATGGCCCAATATCGTCATATCCTTGGCAGCATCAAAGCATCGGGGATGGAGCCCTTGGTGACGCTTCATCACTTCACTCTCCCCACTTGGTTCGCGGACCAGGGGGGATTTTTTGCCCGAGACGCCAAAATCCGATTCTTACAGTACGTATCCCACGTGGTGTCCGAACTGCGCGACCTGGTGACTCTCTGGATAACCATCAATGAACCCATGGTGTATGCCGTCATGAGTTACGGCCAAGGCGTGTGGCCACCGGGTGCCCGAAACCTTCTAAAAGCCCGAAGCGTAGCGCGACGTTTAGAAGATATCCATCGATATAGCTACCAAAGGATTAAAGAAATCGCCCCCAAAACCATGGTGGGTCTGGCCCACCACCTCGCCTGGTTTGAGCCCTACAACGCCCATTCATGGAGCGATCGGATTCTATCTCAGCTCGTGGACACCGCCTTTAACTGGCGCTTCATCGACCGTGTCGCTACCTACCAAGACTTTTTTGGTCTCAACTATTACACCCGGCAGTGGATCAAAACGTCCCGGGGACTCCACCCCCTGTCGGTCAAACCCGGAGCGCCGGTGACGGACATGGGTTGGGAAATCTATCCTGAAGGGCTTTATCGACTCTTGATGCATGCCAGTCGCTACCAAAAGCCGATTCTCATTACCGAGAATGGTATCGCCACACTTGACGACAGAATACGTCAAAAGTTTCTCTTAGACCACCTCGACGCCGTCGCCCGGGCCCAATCCGATGGCGCCGAGATCCGAGGCTATCTCCATTGGGCGGCCTTAGATAATTTTGAGTGGGCCGAGGGCTACCGGCCCCGATTCGGCCTAATCGCTGTGGACTACGAGAGCCTACAGCGCACGCCGCGCCCGACCGCATTTCTGTATCGCGACATTATCGCGGCAAACCAAAATCATACCGCGCCCATTATCGTACCAAGAGCACCTCGATGACCGGTTTCAAATCCCGAAAGCATTGAAGCCACTCCTCCTCCTTCAAGTGACCGTGGTCACGAAATTCTTCGAGATCTTGTGCCGTAATAACGGGTTGCCACCCAATCGCCTCTTCAAACTTATCCGTTAAATCCTGGCGGGTGGTGCTCGGCATGGGCTTGCGGGCGAGGTCGACCCTTAACTCCATTAAGCTATCGATATTGAAGAGCTCGGGCCGGGTTTTCACCTGTTCCAAGAGCCCCTTATCGGACAATATCCTGATGGCCTCCTCCCCATCCACTTTACCGACACGCTGCTGGCGTTTAAGCTCATAACCCGATACCCGCACCGGAAACCACTCTTGGGGCCACTCCCTAATGGCATTCATCACCTGTTGACGTAAGACGCTCTCTTCGGTTTCTAATGCCTTCATTTGACGTCGGAGCCCTCCTAATCGCCCAATGGCTTCGGCGAGATCGCGCCCGATACTCGGTCCCCCCATCGCAAAATCCCTCCCCCGATTTATCCGCTCATCCATACATAAGCAGACAGCCGGAATTTCATGCCAGGTTGTACATAGCCAGACCGATCTTTGTCCATGCTAGGGTACTGTGTAAGCCCATGCGAGAGGATGATTCCGTTGCTCCATAAAATATTGACGTTTTTGCTCTTGATGTTTCCCTGGTCCGGTCACACCACGCAAAGCAAGCCAGCTCCCATCATTCGCCAGGCCGTGACCAACCAAAAAGTTATGGCGCTCACCTTTGACGATGGTCCGAGCCCCAAATGGACGCCCAAAGTCCTTGCGGTCTTAAATCAAAACCAGGTCAAGGCCACCTTCTTTTTAATTGGGTCCCATGCCACAAGGCAACCACTACTGGTTCACCAGGAAGTGCAGGACAAGATGGAAATCGGGAGTCACGGCGCCGAGCATCGTATCTTAAAAAATCAATCGGCCGCCGTGGTCAAGCAGGAAGTCGAAGCCAATGCCCAAATTTTGGAAAGCCTAGGGGCCCCTAAACCCACCCTGTATCGCATGCCCGGCGGCGCTTCCGATGCCACCGCGCTCACGGTGCTCGGCCACTTGGGTTATCAGGTTATCGGCTGGACCATCGATACCCGGGACTGGCGTCATCGCAGCACAGCCGACGCCATGGCAGAGAAAGTTGAGAAGGAGGCCAGTCCCGGCGCCATCGTCATTTTTCACGATGGTCCCAATGGGTCCCAGGCCACGGTACAAGCCGTGCAGATGCTCGTTCCTGCATTAAAGAAAGAGGGATATCGGTTTGTCACCGTCACACAGTTGCTCCATGACGAAAAATCCCAATCCAAGTCTCGGATTTGATCCAACACCTGGTTGGGGATGGAGATCTAGTCGAGGCTGCACTCTAAGAGCAGTAGCCTCGACTTAGCTCGACACCGGTTAATGGATCCCTCGCATAAATCCCACAATCATCAAACCAATCATCATCACAATGTAAACCCTAAGTCCCCAAAACGCCAGGCGCACAGAACCCTTAGGAACAATTTTAACTAGCTCCGGCAACGTCTCCGGGGGAATCACCTTAAGATCGGCGTGGTTCGTCTTCATCTCCCGACCTCCTCTCACAACAACTTGGGAAACACGACGGACAGCCCGTAAAGGCCGTTCAATATCACCAGGAGTCCAACAATACTATAGGCCGTAAGGTTTTGCCAGGGGCGATTCACATGAGCACCCATGATATCGCGGTCATTTAATAAAAGAAGCAAAAACATGAGGGCAGCCGGCATAAAAATTGACGCAATGACTTGAACCGTAAGGTTCAAGAATCCCAATGGGGCATTGGGAATAAGCACCACAGCTGCCGCCATCATCGCGCTGACCAGTCCGGGAACATAGAACCTCCAGCCGACATACCACGGTAAGTTGATGCTTTTAGGCCAGTGAAAGGCCTCCCCCATAGCCCACGAAGTACTTGCGGTCAGCGCAATCGTTGCAATGGTACCGGCCTCGACTAGGCCGAGAGCCATCAAATCTTGTCCGGTGGGTCCTAAGCGTCGCCCTACCAAGGCAATAATCTGCTCGATGTTAAAGCCCGAGGCACCGGAGTGTCCAAATACCAAAGTTCCCGTGAGAACCAGTAGCGCAACGGCAACGGCTACCATCGCCAGCGCACCCAATGCGGTATCGATTTGCCCATGACGCACGTCTTTAACAGTCATCCCTTTATCCACCACCGAGGACTGTTGAAAAAACAGCATCCACGGTGCGATCGTCGTACCAAAATTGGCTAGCACCACAAAAAGAAAGGCAGGACCAAACCCTCCCGGAATCGTCCAATAGCGGAACGCGTCCACCACCAAAGACCAGTGTGGATGAGCCATGAGAACTAAGGGCACAAACACTAAGTTTCCGGCGGCTATCCACATCGAAACCCGTTCCCAAGACCGGTAACGCAATACCAGCAATATGAGCACGTCGATGAGGATGCCCCCCAGTGCGCTGAAAACGGGAGGGACCCCAAACACCGACATGCCCACGGTAATGCCAATAAATTCGGTAATTAAGGTCAGCACGTTAGCCACAACCAGGTCAATTAATGAAAACCAACCCCACACTGATCCGTACCGTCCCCAAATCATCTCGGCATGGCCGCGGTGAGTCACCGCCCCGAGACGCACCGTCATCTCTTGGACCGCAAAGGCAATGAAGCCTCCCAATATCACGGCGGGAATAAAAAATCCAATACCGTACGCCGCTCCGGTTTGGGCGTACGTAATCACACCGCCGGCATCATTGTCGGCAATCATGACCAAAATCCCAGGGCCCATTAAGGCGACGAGTAATAACAGTTTTTTGGTCCAACCCGAAGACTGGCGCAATTTCGTAATCCGTGCCTGATCCGCGGCACGAATTTCGACGTCATTCCAGTCTCGAGCCGCAGCGGACATGTCTTTCTTCATGATGTAGGTTCCTCCCCTCAGCGGTCTCGAGGAGAGTAAGGCACAGGGCCCCTAACTAGCCTCGAGGACAGCACGTAATAACCTGGATCAAACAACATTCTGTATCGTCTCCGGGGTCCGGTGTCATACGCGCTCCCCCCTTTTCGCAATAGAATTCCTCTTGCCACGGCAAGAGGATAAGAGCGCTACCAAAAGCGCGTATCCCCCTGGTGGAGCTTCAGCACTACATCACGTGGAATCTCATGGATTCAGCCGCATTGGAAGAAGCCTTAATCCGGCAACTTCTGGTCTACCCAGTTGGCGTCTTTCGACGTTGCGGGGCAGCGGCCTTTGTTGATGTAGACGCCTCGCCTAACGAGGATGTATAAACTTTGTACTGTTACTATATTCTCGTGACGGCACGTGTGTCAATGAAAAACTGAGATACTAAGCAATTCGAGAATAAAAATTGGCCTCAGCTCATAAATTCGGGTCCAGGGAGGCCTCTTAGCGGTATTTTGCGGTTTTTCTTACGATAATATAGGCCACAGACCGGCACCGTGGAGCATTCCTCGCGTTCTCGAAGGTATCCGCCCGGATTCCACGCCGGCCCAAGGGCCATGAATGCAAACGACACCATTTCCCCGTACAGGCGCAATGACCAGGTTATTCCCCGGGGCGTTCTAAGAAAGGGTGCGTGTGAGAGTTCCCCTGTTCAAAATTCGTTGTGGAAACAGGTAACGAGGTCCATCGCGTCGCGCCACCAAGGTCACGGTTTCGCATGGGCTTAAGACGAGGGTGCGTTCTCCATCCAAAGCAAGACTCCCACCATTTTCTGGTGTCTGGATGAGGATTTCTTGGTTCAATGGGATCTTCTGGTGTCGGTCGACCAAGAACTTAGCCATCATGCCGGGCGCCAGGGCCCCATAGGCCACCTGGTCG
>JAKADJ010000136.1 GCA_021820645.1 Bacillota bacterium | reverse complement strand
GTGTCCTGCAAGCAGTAGGAACCGCGGAACTTTGCTCAATGGCCGGGCTTTTGCCGCAGGTGGCTCGATGCGAGGATCTGGGCGCGACCGTGGTCATTGCGAGACATGCCGAGCCGTACCCGGGGCTGTAGTATTTTGGCCAATAATTTTTGCTACGACTCGCTATAATTCGGGGATCTCGCCGGGCCTCTATGAGACTATATCGCACCTGGTGGGGGCAGTAATCCGGGTTTCCGTACGCCACCACTATGATGCATTAATGGGCCATATAGCGACATGATCCAATTTTCCGCCATATTGGTATGAGAACCGAGTGGGAGGGTGTCAGGAATACCGGGGCACTCCCAATGGTAAATTTGCTAAAAAAAGGGATGAATGTTCATGACGGTACAAGAAGCGGTAGCGCAGCACCGGGAAGCGATGAACCGTGGCGACGTAAAAACCGTCAATGCCGGTATTTCCGATCGCTACTTGGGAGTGTTTTGTCTAGGTAATGCCGGAACCCATGAGATGTACAACGCAGAGGAGATTCGTGAGGGAAACGCATCCGCCGACCACTACTATCGACAAGAAATGAAGAAAGTCCCGCAGTGGGCGTATACGGACTGGCAATGGGGAATGCGGGGCGAGAGTGAATGTGTGGTGTCGTCGCGCATCGACTTTTCTTTGGATGGCGATGTGATCATGCATGCCCTAGTGACCGAAGTATACGCCTTGGAAGGGGACCGGTGGATGCTACTACGGCAATATATGGAGAAGTATCGGCCCGTCCAAGAACTGTAGCGGTCGCGGCCACCCCGCTCGGTCTCCGCGATAGCGGCATCGGTGGGTGCCGCTTATGAGGGCCGCCTGGCGGCACACCGGATTCGCCATACCCTTGTGTGTACGGTGGGTAATTGGGAACCCCGTATGATAGAAGTAGGGGCAGCCCGCGTCGGCAATATCCCACGTAAAGGAACGGGGGCAACACCGACTCCCCCGCACTCCTTATTTCACGTGCGCATCCAAGTAGAGCACCACCGCATGCACCTGTTGCGTGCTAAGGCCGAGGTCAGGCATCTTGGCACCGGTCCACACGTTGGCGGGATCGCTAATCCATTGGGCGAGCCAGGTGGCGCTATTCGGATTGCTAGTGGGTGCCAGAATACTGGGGCTAATTTGCCCGGCAAACACCTTATTGAGATCGGGGCCAATCGTGCCCCCGGTGCCGTTAATGGTATGGCAACTGGTGCAGGTCTGGCTCACGATTTGCTGGCCCATGGCCATTTCTTGCGCGGCCGTGAGTTTTATGGTCTTTGGTGCCGGAGCCGCCGTTACCACCCACTGGGGAGCTAAGGCAATCAGGATAGCCAAAAAGGCGCCATAGGCAAAGAACGCCGAATACACCCTACGGCTGCCGAGGTGCATGAACACCACGACCTGAATCCCGATGACCACTACCACGATGGCCGCAATGAGCGGGAATTCCAATGCCTTTAAGGCTATGTGGCTAGATACCAGGTAGACCGCGATGCCGGCCAACAGCAATGACATGATGCCGAATCCCAAGAGGTATCCGGTGGGCAACTTCCGGGCTAGGTCATTCGGGCTGATGCTCATCGGCTACACCACCTTCCCCATCAGATACACGACGGTAAAGACGACCATCCAAATGATGGTCACGAATCCCCAATAGAGGCTTAGTACCTTAAACTTGAGGACACTTTCATCAAGAAAGCTTCTGCTAAAGGTATAGATTAAGAGCCCCAAAGCCCAGAGCACCCCGAACGCGACGTGGGCGGCGTCAAATCCGGTGAGCGCATAGTACGCGGAGCTAAACGCACTGGTGTGAAAGGTAAAATGCTGGTGATACAGCGCGGTATAGTCGTTGACCTCTAGCAGCACGAACACAACTCCGAGTGCGGCCGTGACGGCGAGCCAGAGTCGAGCTCCGGCTAGCTTGCCGGATTGAGTCTGACTGAGGCTAAACATCATGGTCATGCTACTAAGGAGGATCACCACCGTACTAATGACGGCCGAGGACAAGTCAAAGATTTTGGAGGTCGGTCCACCATTGACGTTATTATGTAACATGAGGTAGGTCCCGATTAGAGACGCAAAGAAGATACCTTCTCCGGAAAGCCAGATCCACATACCTAATACGCCGTTGTCAATCGGTGGATAAAATTCCACGCGGGACTGTGAATCGATCTCCCCGTTGCCGTGCACCGGCATATCAGCCATCGATGGTCACCCCTTTTGTCGGTTCAATCGGGACGTAGGTGCCCTTATCCACTTCGAACATAGACTTGAGCAAGGACCCGAAGGTGATGATAAGCCCCACGATATCGAACCAAATCGAATGGAAAATAAATCCGTATCCGGCGATCATGAGACCAAAGGCCATCACCGCGGGCATCATGGTGCGCGCCGGAAGATGGATCATGCCTTCGGGAGCGTGGTGGCCGGTTTCCTCGGCGGCCAGCATGGTCCCGTCTCCATACATTTTTTCGGCCCATAGGGGGTCGCGCGAGCGGACCAGCGGGATCCGCTCAAAGTTGTATTCGGGCGGCGGAGACGCGATCGCCCATTCCAAGGTCCGACCATCCCACGGATCGGCAGTGGCAATCGTGCCACGAGCGCTTAAGGTATGGAACAGGTTGGCGATAAAGACGAGCAGCCCTGCGGTTAAGATAAAGACTCCAAATGTGGAGACTTGGTTCCAAAATGTCAGTCCGAGCCCCGGGGCATAGGTGAAGATGCGTCGGGGCATCCCCAGTAGTCCCAAAATGTGAAAGGGGAAGAAGGTCACGTTGAATCCAATGAACATCAGCCAAAAGTTCCACTTACCAAGACGCTCATTCAGGACCTTGCCCGTGAACTTGGGAAACCAGTAATAAAGGCCTGCAAAGAGTCCAAAGAGGGATCCGCCAATGAGGACGTAATGAAAGTGAGCCACGACAAAATAGCTGTTGTTATACTGCAGGTCTGCGGGCGACACCGCGAGCATGACGCCACTCATGCCCCCAATGGTGAAACAGACCAAAAATCCCAACACCCACAGCACCGCTGTGTTGAGGGTGAGTTGTCCTTCCCACATGGTGGCAATCCAGTTGAAGATCTTGACCCCTGTGGGAATGGCGATCAGCATCGAGGTGATGCCAAAAATGGAATTGACCACGGGGCCGTAGCCTAACGTAAACATGTGGTGCACCCACACCGTAAAGGCTAAGAACCCGATCACGAAGGTGGCCATGACCATGGCCGTGTATCCAAAGATGGGCTTGCGGGCAAACGTGGGTAGGACCTCCGAAATGATGCCAAAAACCGGCAAAATTAAGATGTAGACCTCGGGGTGGCCGAAAATCCAAAACAAGTTCGTCCATAAGAGCGGATTGCCGCCCGCCGGGACATTAAAAAACTGGGCCCCAAACAATCGGTCAAAGGTTTGGAGAAAGAGATTGACGCTTAAAGGAGGCAGGGCGAACACAATTAATACCGAGGTGACAAAGGTCGACCATACGAATAGGGGGAGCCGCATCATGGTCATGCCCGGTGCCCGCATGTTGATGATGGTGACCAGGAAGTTAATACCGCCAATGAGGGTACCGAGTCCCGCAATCTGCAACCCAATATCGTAGAAGTCGATGCCGTGCCCGGGATTATAGTGGATGCCGCTAATAGGCACGTAGTTCCACCAGCCAGCATTGGGCGCGCCTCCTAGAAACCAACTGCTATAGAGCAGGAGACCGCCGAACAAGAAGAGCCAAAAGCTAAGGGCGTTCAGTCTCGGGAAGGCAACGTCTCGGGCTCCAATCATGAGCGGCACGAGGTAGTTCATAAATCCCGAAGTCAACGGCATGATGGCCAAAAAAATCATGGTGGTGCCATGCATCGTGAAGATTTGGTTATAGAGCGCCGCGGTAAGAAAATGGTTGTTGGGCGAGGCCAATTGGATACGGATCAAAAAAGCCTCGACGCCTCCCAAAAGGAAAAACACAAAGGATGCCGCCAAATACATTCGGCCGAGTTGTTTATGGTCAACCGACGTGAGCCAACTCCAAAGATGCCCGCGTTTGGTACGAATGCCGGGCATTGGGTGTGGGTTCACCAGGGTTTGCGAATGTTCAGCCATACAAAGCCTCCATTCATTCAGATGGCGTCAAACCAGAAGCTACTTCAGCGTGCCCAAATAGGTGGCAATGGCGACCACCTCATTATGCGGAACGTGAAGATTGGGCATCAGGGTACCGGGTTTAATAGCTTGAGGATTATGGATCCAGGCCTCCCGGTCCTTTAGCGTGTTGGGAATGAGATTGGCCGCAATCAGCAACCGTCCCGAAAGGTCAGTCAGGTTGGGCCCCACGGCTCCGTTGTAGCTCGTACCCCCGATGGTGTGACAGGCACTACAACCGACTAACCCAAAGTCCTTGTAGCCCTGATAAGCCAACGTGTTGGTCTTAGCTGGAACACTTACTGGGTGCGACATTTTTTGCACCCAAGCAGCGTACCTGGCAGGTGGCTCGGCATCCACGGTAATGCGCATGTCTGCGTGTCCGGTGCCACAAAACTCGGCACACTGCCCGTGATAAATCCCAGGTTGACTGGCTTCGATCCACATGTAGTTGGTCCGACCCGGGATCAAGTCGGTCTTGCCGCCAAGACGGGGAACCCAAAAGCTATGCATCACATCGGCCGAGGTGAGAATGAGTTCGACCTTTTGACCCACAGGAATATGGAGTTCGTCGGCCGTGGTCACATTGGCTGACGGGTATTGGAACTGCCACCAAAATTGATGACCCGTGACGTCGACCTGGAGGGCTTTTGTGGCCGGATAAATCTTACCGAATGCAAACGACTCGTTAATGGTCCCGATCATCATCAGCGCCAGGATAATCGCCGGGGTGACGGTCCACAGCAATTCGATCCGGTTATTGCCTTCGGTTTGGGGAGGGAGCCCCTTTTGACCGGGCCTGGCTCGGAAACGGATCACGGCAACGATGAGAGCCGTAAACGTGACGGCCGAGACGATCATCATAATCCAGAAACTTGAAGTAATCATGCTGGCCTGAACCTTTGCTACGGGGCCAGCCGGGTTGAGTGTCGACTGGGTCGTGGCCCAGCCACAGCCAGACAGACTGAAGCCCGCCATCAGCCCGACTAGCCCTCGAACCCCCCACTTACGCCAAGGCTTGGAAGACACATGCATCGCTCCCGTAATTAGTTTGCTGCATCGAGACCTCGAGACTACTGAGCCTATGTTGATAAGTCTTATAAATAATTCAGAGACGAGTTACTATTTCCAATGTACAGGATAAAACAAAATTTAACTACTGAGTAGTCGCGTTATTAAAAAAATTATACGAAAATATTTGTGGGAAAGAAGTCTCGAACCAAGATGCATCCGTGATCCCCGGGGTTAATTCAACGCATCGTTTTGGCTTATGATGCCAAGCGCGTTCCAATTCACGGCCCATATGGTGCGATCGTTGGCCGCCAGGAAGAATTCAAATTGCGCCAAATCAGTCTTGGGGTTCATGTGCACTGCGTAACCATGCATGTTGCCCGCAACGTACAGATCGCCGGCCTTTAAACTGGAAGCCCCCGGCGCCCCGCCCTGAATAATCTCGCCGCCCCGTTCGAGCACAGTAAGGTTAACGGGGATCGAAATGGTGACCTGATATTGGTGGTTAGCTAAGTGCCGAATCTGGTAATGGGCCGGGAACGCTGTCAAGTTCCCGGTAGCATGACGGATGGCCATCTGGATCGTGTCTGAGGCGCCGAGGGGAAGGAAATTCAAGACCGCAGTCCGCACCTGGCTGCGACTTCTGATGGCGACCACGGTGCCTCCTTGGGGGGTGGGGCTTAATGGGACCTGGGACCTGGTGGAATGTTTGGCGACAAACTTCAAGGTTCCGACAGTGCCGAGTCCAATCGCGATCAGGATGAGGACCAGAACGATCACCCGGACTCGGGTGCGTCTACCATGGATAGGGATCTTTAGAGCCTCTTCGCCGCTCATCGGAATCTCCCCTCTAACTAAAAGATGCCATAATGGGACCTGGGTCCATCATAATCCGATATACGCGATTAAGGCTAGTGCACTCACCGTGGTCACCACAAAACTGGCACCCATCACATAGCGCCTCGGAGACCAACCGAGAATTCTAAGGGAGTTGCCAAGCACAAACGCACTCGATAGGACCATGGCCAGGGCTGCCAGGAAAGGGGAAGCCAGGCCGAATGCGGCAACCGGCAGAGCCACCAGGTTGTATGAAAAGGCCCACATGAGATTCTGGCGGATAATGTCCGCCACCTGCTTTCCGGTGGCTAAAGTTTCCCCAATGCTTTGGAGTCGGGGCCGGGTTAGCGATAGGTGGCCAGCTTCGAGGGCAATATCCGCTCCGGTGCCGATGGCAATCCCGAGGTCGGCCTGGACTA
>JAKADJ010000135.1 GCA_021820645.1 Bacillota bacterium | reverse complement strand
ATGGCGATTCGAGAGGTGGGCATGCGCCGTATTTTGTTGGCGGCCGTGGCGGGCGCCGTCGATCGGGTGTTAGGCCGTTCCGGGGATTTCTATCGGGTGGCGGGGCGTCAAGTGGCCGCTATCGATGGACCGGGACCCACCACGATTGCACCCTTTAATCAGTATATCGTCCTGGCGCCGAAGAAACCGCAAAACATTGTGGACGCCCTTTATCGACGTCTTGGCGTCGAAGTTGCCGTGGTAGATGTGAATGATGTGGGTAGTGAGGTCCTCGCTTATTCGCCCGGTCTACAAAAAGAAGTGATCGAGGAGCTACTGCGAGATAATCCCATGGGCCAAGGGGCACAAAGAACACCCGTTGGGATCTTGCGCCCGATCCCGATCACCCGACGGGAAAAGCCGTGGCCCGACGTGCTACCCTTGTCGCAGTCAGGGGGCTTCATGATTCCAGTTCCCGGTTTTGGCGACGGAGATTTCGTGTGGTCGGGCGAAGAAGTGGCCCCCACTATCAATTCGCATCCTGAGACTCCTTCGCAGCAGAAGAGCCATGGGAAAGTGGATCCACCTCGGCTATAATAGAGCAGAAGCGACGAAGCGATAGTCGGGCAAGGTAACGACATCGAGCGGAAGAGAGACTACTCGAGGGTGGTGAGCACTACCGATGGAGATCTTCAAGGAGATGGAGAAACGCGGACACGAACAGGTGATTTTCAATTTTGACAAGGCCACTGGGCTTAAGGCGATTATTGCAATTCATGACACGACTTTAGGCCCGGCGTTGGGCGGGTGCCGCATGTTGCCTTACGTCTCCGAAGACGCAGCACTTGACGATGTGCTGCGTCTTTCGGAAGGAATGACCTACAAGGCGGCGGTGGCCGGGCTCGACTTTGGTGGAGGTAAAACGGTGATCATCGGCGGTGCGGCGACCGAGAAGAACGAAGCACTATTTCGAGCGCTGGGACGCTTTATTGAGACGTTGAATGGTCGTTATTCCACGGGAGAAGACGTAGGTACTACCGGTGACGATTTTGTCTATTCGCTGCGGGAGACCCGACATTTGGTAGGATTGCCGGAAGCTTATGGGGGTGCCGGAGATACGGGCGATATTACCGCCGAAGGAGTCATGAACGCCATCCACGCGGCGTTAACCTTTCGTTTTGGCAGCCCGAGCCTTGAAGGTCGCCGTATGGCGATACAAGGCTTGGGCAAGGTGGGATACCATCTAGCCAAGCGTGCGGTAGCCGAAGGCGCGGCCGTCACCGCCGCGGACATTAACCCGCAACGGGTGGGTAAAGTGGTGTCAGAACTTGGTATTGAACCCGCCGACCCGTGGGGCATCTTAGAGACGCCTTGTGATGTGTTGTCACCGTGTGCGCTCGGCAATGTGATTAACGAGGAAACCATCGATCGGCTCAACTGTCAGATCGTTGCGGGATCCGCCAATAATCAGTTGAAGGACCGATCCTTTGGCGATCAATTGAAAGAGCGCGGCATTACATATGCACCAGATTTTATCGCCAATGCCGGTGGACTCATCCACGTGGCCGATGAGCTACACGGATATCGGAAGGAACGGGTCCGCCATCAGGTCGACAATATCTATGATTTGATGCTGGCGATTTTAGAAGAAGCCGAGCGCGACAATCTATCGACCGTCACGGTGGCTATGAAAACGGTGGAAGAGCGTCTATCTTTGTATCACGCGATCCACCGCATTTATGCTGGCGCGCCCCGTTAAGAGTCTTGGACCAGGGTGAGCGCCATGGACTCTAGTGCTTGTTGCTGGCGTGGGCTGAGGCTCTTCCACCATTTTGGCGTCGCGTCGATCGTGATCGGTGGGATCTGCTCGGGACGGTCTGAGGCACCCAGTGCGTTGAGCACATCATCTAGCGACGTGGGCAATGCTTGACGTCCGGTAGGAATCGAAAGAGATTCCCAGCGGTCTCTTAAGAAACCGTAGAGAGCAATGAAGCCGTAAGCATCCACTTGACTTTTTAGAGAAGGTTCCTGTTGGTATAAGCGGGACAACCAAGTCGGCTCGCGAAAGAGGCTTTGCGCCAATGTGTAACGCTGGATCACGTCAGCAATTTGAAACCATTGATTGGCCAAAGCCAGCCAACTAGGCAAGTCTTCGAGGCGGGGCCAATTGGGATAGGGTATCTCCACGTCAGTCAAGAGTGCGAGCTCAAATACGGGCCAGTCAAATACGTGAGACAAGATGAGGACTTGCCGGGGTCGGGGATATCGATAACCGTCTTCCATGTACCCGATATAATAATCTTGTACGGCTAGCCGATTAGCCAATTGGGTGCGCGTCATTTGATGAGATTCACGCAGATAGCGAATGACTGGTGCGTATAGGGGAGTCTTTCGTGCCAAGCGGAACACCTCCATAAGTATTATAATGTTGCTAACAACGATCTGCGATGAGAAGGGAGCAGGGCATGGCAACCGAACGCAAGCTGGACCCGCCGGATACTAAGGCAGTAAGTGGGGATCCCTATCGAGGCCATCGAAGTTTTCGAACCATCTCGGGGATTCCTATTAAGGAAGTATACACCCGAGATGATGTTGGGGATCCCGAGGAGATTGGCGATCCGGGGCATTATCCCTTTACCCGGGGCATTCATCCCAATATGTATCGGGGCCGGGTGTGGACGATGCGCCAGTTCGCGGGCTTTGGGACGGCGACCGAAACCAATCAACGGTTTCGGTATCTATTAGATCAAGGTCAAACCGGGCTTTCGGTGGCATTCGATATGCCGACCTTAATGGGGTATGACTCTGACGATAGTCATAGCCTCGGTGAAGTCGGCCGAGAAGGGGTTGCTGTCGACACCGTCGGGGATATGGAGCGCCTCTTTAGAGAGATTCCTTTGGACCAGGTCTCTACCTCAATGACCATCAATGGGCCCGCACCAATCATTTGGGCCATGTACTTGGTGGCTGCGGAACGCCAAGGCGTGTCCTGGGATCGCTTGCGGGGAACATTGCAGGCCGATATCTTAAAAGAATATATTGCCCAGAAAGAATGGCTATTTCCACCGCGGCCCTCCATGCGGGTGATGACCGATATGATGGCATTTGCCACCCATGAAGTTCCGCAGTGGAATTCCGTGAGTATTAGCGGCTACCATATTCGAGAAGCCGGTGCTACCGCCGCTCAAGAACTAGCCTTTACCTTAGCCGACGGGTTTGCGTACGTAGAGGCCGGAATCCAGGCAGGCTTGGATGTGGATGCGTTTGCGCCGCGGTTATCGTTCTTCTTCAACTCGCATATTGATTTCTTTGAAGAAATTGCGAAGTTTAGAGCCGCCCGAAGAATTTGGGCGCGGCACTTAAAAGAGAAATATGGCGCGAAGAACCCTCGATCCTGGACCATGCGCTTTCATACACAAACCGCCGGCTGTTCCCTGACCGCGCAGCAGCCGGAAAATAACATTGTGCGAACGGCGTTTGAGGCGTTGGCCGCCGTGCTGGGAGGGACGCAATCCTTGCACACGAACTCAATGGATGAAGTGCTCTCGCTACCCACGGAGAAATCTGTCAAGATCGCGCTCCGGACCCAGCAGGTGATTGCCTATGAAACCGGCGTGGCCAACACCGTAGACCCATTGGCGGGATCCTATTTTGTCGAAGCTCTGACGGACCGTCTGGAGTCGGAAGCCGAGGCATATTTTGCCCGCATCGAGGAAATTGGGGGCGTGCTAGAAGGTGTGGAGAATGGCTTTTTCCAACGCGAAATCGCAGAAGCATCTTATCGGTATCAGAAGGAACTCGAGAGCCACGAGCAAATTATGGTGGGCGTCAACGCATTTACCGAAGAGGAAACCGAGCGGATTCCCATTCTAAAGATCGACCCGTCAGTGGAACGATCTCAGATCGACGAAGTAGTGCGGTTTCGCCAGCGTCGCGATACAAAACGTGTGACGGAGGATCTGGCGGCGTTGACCCGGGCCTGCCGAACCCCGGACGCACCCCTCATGCCCCGCATTATTGATGCGGTGCGATCTGGTGCCACGGAGGGAGAAATTGTACAATCGATGAAAGAAGTGTTTGGCGGATGGCGTGAGCGTCCGGTATTCTAGCGGGGAGCGTGATCGACTGTGCCATTGGGCAACATGTCTGGTGTGATGTCCCTGGGAACCATTTTAACCATCCTAGGTCTCATGTTAGGCGCCGTGATGTTGTTTGAGCGTAAGACTCCGGGATTTCGCAAGGCATCGGCCTTTTATGGGATTTTGGGTGTGGCCATGGCCGGACTAGGTTTGGCCATCATAGCACTCGGACTCTAGTAGCGGGATGCCGACGTCTTGACACCTCATAAGCCAGAGCCTGGAAACTTCACGGGCTATGGCCTGTGGGGTCTTTTGTGTTGGCGGTCTGGCGGCCTATTTTAAACTCGGGCTCAGGGAGGAGATTCACGGGTGCCACACAGCGAATCTGGATCTGCGCCACTTCCTAGTCGCAAGAGATTAAGGTTGATTGGGCGGTCTATCCGTTTCTGGTTGCTTCGAGTGATGGGAAGACTCGGGGGACGCCGCTTCATCGAGTGCTTAATGTGGTGGACCCAAGCGAAATTTGTGATGGCCATTGTCCTGGTGGTGTTCCGAGATGATCGCCTATTGTTACTAGAGCATAGCTATCGGCCGAGATACCCGTGGGGGCTTCCTACGGGATGGGTTCACTATGGCGAGTCCTTAGAAGATGCGGTGCGCCGTGAGTTGAAAGAAGAGTGTGGACTAACCGTCGAGACCCTTCAATGGTTGGAGGCCCGATTTCCTAATCGACGCCATTTGGAATGCATTTTTTGGGCCGAGGTCAGGAACCCTTCGTCCTTGGAGCAATCAGGGCCATCCGCCGATGGGGAAATCACGGCTTGGGATTGGTTTTCCTGGCGAGACGGATTGCCCGAGCTACTTTTGCCGAGCCAGCGACCGATCATCGAACACGCGATACTTGAGAGAACGCGTGCTTCTCAAATGCGTGGCGATGCGACAAGCGATGGGCTCGAAGGGGACTGGTAAGTGGACGGGTATGAGGAATTCGGGCCGTTGCGGTGTACCGGCTTTCGTTAGTTTATCTAAACTGTTCGCACACGCTGCGATTTCGAAGAGCGGAAAGGGTATCCATGATGGGCCCAACCGATAGCCGAATATCGCATGGTGACGCCACGCGTAGGAATATTTTGGTTCGACGGGCAGGACCGGCCGGAGTGGGAATATGCGGTTCGTACTGACGGCATGCTGCCCTGCCGCTGGTTGGAATCCGCCGACGACATACCCCACGAACCCATGGTCAAGCCAGAGACGCTACTGCGTCATCGCCCCCGTAAGTCCCACTAGGTGGAATACATCGGCCTGTCTTCCCGTTTAGTAGCTGCATCCACCATTGACGATCGTAAATGACACCAATGCCAAAGGGCACCGTCATGTGCTAATACCGGCCTTTCCGACGGTCGCCGAAAATGACGCTCGATTTGATGGAAGTATCAGGTGCCCGCCACTCGGTAGTGGCCGGATGGCGTCCAGAGCTCCGAAGTCTGCGATCACTTAACTAGAGACTCATCGTAATCCGATGGATTGCCATCCCGCGCGGATTATTGTTTGCGACGAGTGAGAAGCCATCGCCCAATCAAACCGCCTATCGCGACAGCGATAGGCACGATGAGATGGAGACTCACGGCACCCTCCCCATCCGGTTCTATTCGCTTACAGCAAGCGGTAGACCGTAGACCCGGCATGCCGGGAGAACGATCGGGCCTTTTCAGACCCGCTCATATTTCAGTATACGGTCCGTCTGAAGGGGGGACGGGCCCCAAGGTGGTGGAGCAACACCGTCGACATCTACGGAATTCTCGCCCCCAAAGGCCCCTCATTTGTATCGCAAGTTATTGTTGTGGGCGATGTATTGGGTCTATGGCCAACCCGATATGAACATAGAGCAAACGAGCTCGTTTCGTTCCGCAATCCATGGACTTGCTCTGTAGGAGCTACCAAAAAGCACCGGTTGTTGATGTAAGCGGGGGTCCCTCGGTCTTAGTCCGCGGGGTCGTCATGGTGTGGCGACACCCGGTCTCTCCACGTGTCCGGGTGTCGATGCATGTGCATAACGGCGATCACCAGCAGCGTATCATCGATAACGCGGTAAATTACGCCATAGGGAAAGCGGCGCAACCGGCAACGTCGCGTTCGCTCCGACAAGAGCGGCCAGGCGTCGGGGAATTCGGCGATGCGGTTCAATGTGTTTTGCACCTCGACCGCCAATTGGTACCCGAGCCCTTCGCTTTGCTCGTTGTAATAGCACCGCGGCCGTCCGGAGAAATTCGACCGTCATTTGCTGGGCGGCTGTTGAATTCGACGGAACACCCCTTCGGCCGGCAGCGCCTCGATGTCTCCCCGTTCGTACGCCCGTAAACGATCGTCGGCCTCCGTGCTCC
>JAKADJ010000134.1 GCA_021820645.1 Bacillota bacterium | reverse complement strand
TGCCTTGAGGGCCATTAAGTTATGGTTAAACGTTATCCCGATAATGGGATCGTTAATCGGTTGAATCCGAAAAAACAAGAAAGGAACCACAGTGGGATTGACCATCGACCACAAAACCAAGGCCACCACCATGGTTGCCATGGGAGCCAGCCACTTCCCTTTCCATGCGCTCTGCCAGTAGATCCCGGAATACTTCCACGACTCTGCCCATACCTTGCTCATTTCCTTCCTCCTCTCTGTCCTGATTTTTACTGCCCGAATCCAGCCGGAAGATGCCCCGAGTGAGTAGCCTGATATTGTTTTAATTCGGCCCGATGCTGGCGGGCATCGTACCACATCGTAGAGTGACTACTCGTTTCCGGTTTCGATGGCGTCCCGGGAAACGCATAAAGAGCCATCGCCCCTGTCAGCGTGATGAACGTCAGGACAGCCATGACTAGATGTAAGCCCAGTAATCGGCGGCGCAACGGTCGCCGTTTTGCATCAAATCGAACATAAAAGCTGAGCCCGGTCAAATAGGTCACCAAATACGTTCCGTAAGCCACATAAATCCAGTACGCCATAGAACAAGCCGCATCCTTTCGAAGCACCGTAGCTATGAGCACGGAGGGTTCTTCGAATCATCCTAGGGAAGATGTCCTGCAAAGATCGTCGCGGTAAAGAGGCCTAACGTGATAGTAGCCAACACCACATGCAAGCTAACCCACCGAAATGGCAAGGTTTTTCGCGCGAGGGCCAAAGTCCCGGATTTTGTCGACCGGCGCTTTGGTGGTCCAAATAGCGCAAACCCAAAAAACAAAAACGCACCACTCACCGACGATGCCAGTAACCCTAAATACGTCCACACCAAATAACTCATGACGGACCCCTTTGCTTCTCGTCATTCCCCACCCGTTTCGGTTACAATAAGGGACACCCAAATCTCGGTGCCCTGCGCCAAAAGGAGTGTCGTAATGAATTTCACACTCGTTGCCGGCCTCATCTTCCTAGCTGCCCTCGTGCTCGTGGTCATTGTAGGAGTCGGGGAGCGTAAACACGGACATGCCCGCGACGACGAGTGACTAGAATTGATAATCTCTCAACAAAGCTATAGACAAGACCACGATGACCACGACGAAGAGTGGCACCGCCGTCAAGAAAACCGTCTCCACAAACCCCATTCAGAACCCTCCTCTCATCCCGTTTCCATTGTTTTGGGAATCCGGTCCCAATATTAAGCATAGGAGATTCTAGATTCCTGCACAAGAGACAATGACCAATTACGAGTGCATTTGCTACGGTGCCCATCATAATTGGCCGTGTCATGACCCAATGTATGGCCCTCTAATCCCCATCCATCATCGCTTCGGGCTTTAACATCGGGATCCTGTCGCCCTTATTGGCACCTAAAGCATACGGCTCCCGCCCCGGTCTGCTTCCGCTCCGTAACGACAGAAATGTGAAAGTGAAAATCAATACCGGCAACCCGGTATTGGGATCGGTCGCCAACCCCCCAAGAACCCCGTAATCCTGGCAAAGAGCCCAGGTCAGAACCACCCAGCATGCCGTGGTCCAGGCCACGGCACGTCCGGGTCGTATGGCCCACCAAATTGTCAATAGCGCCAAAGCCAACACGACTAGCGCATTAATCAACGCGGGGTGCTTTGCCATAAGGCCGGCGGTCGCATAGACCGGAGCCGAAATCCAAGCGGGTTGCGGCATTTTGGCCATGCTTAAGGTGGCACTGGCCAGAACTTGCCCGGTCCAATATCCATCACGCGGCCAGAGTTGGAGCAGCAACAGCAGCCCCCATAAGAAGCTAAATCCCCGAGCAATCCTGCGTTTTACCCGTGGCACCGTGAACTTTTGCACCGGAATCAAAAGTAATCCTGACGCTAAACCATACAATAAAGCGGCGCCCGGTGCGCCCGCGAGCCAACTATTCTCTCCGGGAATCAAAAGTCCGCCAATTCCTTCTCCCATCACCCACACCCAAAACGCCCAGGCCATGGCTACCCAAAGGGCGACACGGCCCAGACGTTTTTCGCGTCCCCATATCACCGCGACACCGATGCCCAACTGCAACCAGACGGCCACCGTGTCCCAAAAGATCGGGTGCCGCGCCCAGAGCACAACCCCTGATTCCATGAGCTTGAATAGCCAAAACGGCTGCCCGTTCAAATTAGGCACTAAATAATGGGGAGCAAATTCCGTACTCATGGCGGGCTGAGCTTGCAAAAGGCCCGCTAAGATCCAAAGTCCCCCAAATCCCCAATACAGGATCCGACGGGCTAGGATAGAAGGCTCGCCGTTGGTTGGTGGCTTATTCATAGATTGGTGATATCGACGCCACCAGAGAGACCCGCCGAGAATGAGCAGCAGGACCACTAACTCTTTGAGTAACGTGCCGTAAAAGTGCCAGAGGATAAGGGCGGTAGGATGGTTGCTCATATCCATCAGTGCCACCTCCTACACAATAGGTCAACCCACCCGCATTATACAGAGAGATACTTCGCGGGGGCAAACATTGGATGTGCTCTCCCCCGGTCAAGTAGTAGCCACGGCACGTGTGCTGATGGTAGGATTCTTTTAACGATGCATAAAGCGTTTGAGGGCATCAATCGAGGTTGAGGAGACGGCTCTGTGCTCATTGTGACCGAAAAGCCTTCTGTAGGACGCGATATCGCCCACGCCTTAAATAACCCCATCACGGCCCACGATGGGTATCTTACAGTGGGAAACCACACCATTACCTGGGGCTTTGGCCACCTCGTGACGTTAGCCAATCCCGAGGCGTATGACGCCAATTGGAAGCGGTGGACCTTTGAGAACCTCCCTATGTTGCCGACGACGTTTCAGCTAGCTCCTGTATCCAAGACCTTAAAGCAATTGCGCCTGATTACCAAGTTGATGAAGGCAAGCGACCTCATCTTGTGCGCAACCGATGCCGATCGCGAAGGCGAGCTTATCTTTCGCTACATTTACGCATGGGCTTCGGTGTCGGTGCCCGTCAAGCGTCTTTGGCTCTCAGAAAATACCGTGGCGGGTATCCAAACCGCCTTAGCGAACGCAAAACCATGGGCCCAGTATGATGCGTTGGCGGAGGCGGCTCAAGCCCGTAGTCAAGCCGACTGGTTAGTCGGCCTCAATGCCACTCGAGCCTTTACACTCCGCCACGGTCAACGCGGACAAGGCGCTTTGTCGGTCGGTCGGGTGCAAACCCCGACCCTACGACTCATTGTCGATCGCGACCAGGCAATAAAAGCGTTCACCCCCACCCCCTACTGGCAACTAGCCGTGACGTTTCGTGCCGAACAGGGGGAGTATCTCGGGATTTGGGTTCGTAGCCAGGGCCAAGAGCATCTCGATCGTTTTACGAACCGCGAGGAAGCGGAGGCAGTCGCCGCAAAAATTCGTAGTGCTTCTGATGGCGTGGTCCGATCCATCGAGAAAAAACGGGTCACGGTGCACCCGCCTCTACTCTTTTCGCTGAATGACCTGCAAAAAGAAGCTAATCGGCGCTTTGGTCTGACTGCCCAGCAGACATTAGACGGTGCCCAGTCCCTGTACGAAAAGCACCTCATTAGTTACCCCAGAACTGACGCGCGCCATGTGACCCAAGCCATTGCATCCAGCTTTAAAAGTCGACTACAAGGTCTTCTTGCCTCCAGTGCCTATCGTGGGCTGGCCGAAAGCCTACCTAACCCGCTACCCATCAAAAGACTGGTTAACGAGGCCAAGGTCGCCACAGCTGGTCATTATGCCATGATTCCAACGGGTACTTTGCCAAGAAATCTATCGGAACGGGACGCCAAAATTTTCGACTTGATCGCACGGCGCTTCATTGCCAGTCTGATGCCCCCTGGCACCGATGAGCGTACCGTGGTCATGACCGCAGTGGATACCGAAAACTTCCAAACCCGGGGCACCGCGGTCCTTGTACCGGGATGGCGACTTGCACTCACCGTGCTCCCCGAAGACAAGGACGATGACTCAACGGATGCCAATGCCACGAGCGCGACCAAGATCCCCCCAGGTCTTAAGACAAACCAAAAAGTGGCCATCAAGCATGGCGAAGTGCAAAGCAAAGAAACCAAAGCTCCGCCGGCCCTGAATGATGCCAGCCTCTTGGCATTGATGGAAAAATTCGGCCTCGGGACACCGGCCACGCGGGCCCGTATCGTCGAGATACTGCTCACTCGCGACTACATCGAACGCATGAAAAAAACGCTTATCTCGACGGAGAAAGGACAAGCACTGTTAAGTGTCGTGCCTGAGGATATCCAGAACCCAGATATGACCGGCAACTGGGAGGCGCGATTGGAGGCCATTGCCGAAGGGAAAGACGACTCGGCCCTATTTCTTCGCGATATTCGGCTTTACACCCAAGAGATAGTCGAAAAAGCTAAACAACAGCCAGCCCAGGTCATCACGAGCGACCTCGGGCTTTGCCCCTTATGTCGCGGCGGTCAAGTCATTGCGGGCACCAAAGGCTATGGATGTAGCCGCTGGCGTGAAGGGTGTAGCTTTACGATTTGGCGCCAAATCGCGGGGAAAAAACTAACCGAGAATCAGGTCAAAACCCTGTTGACGGGCAAGACCACCGCTCTCTTAAAAGGCTTTAAGAGTAAGGCCGGAAAATCCTTTAGTGCCAAACTACGTCTGGATCCAACCACAGGTAAGGTGGAGTTTGTTTTTGCCGGGCCTAAAGATCCCACCAGCAAGCCTAGAAGACGGAATGCCATGTAACATTTTTGCAACATGCCGACGTTATAGTCATCACGAAGACAATGTGATGAGGTGGTTTTGCATGCACACACGCGATCTGCTAGCAAATCAGGTGACCTATTTGAAATCCTTGTTGGCGTCCCGCCCGGCGCAAATGCCAGCCGAAAATCTCCGGCCCACCTATCTCACCCTACAGCAGTTGCAGGAAGCTCCCTTACCCTATGCGGCGCTGGATTCGTTGCGGCGCCTCTACCAAACTCTGGAGAACTGGCTAAAAGAGCCTGCGTGGGTCGGATTGGGTGCCGTCCAAGACGTGCTAGAGACGCTTGGTGAAGCGCTTACCGTCATAGGGCCTGGCACTCCACCCCAATATGTCTAGGCCCGTTACAAGGGACCCGGGATAAAGGATTGCAAAATCGCCTGGGCCCACCCCCGATCTTGACTCTGGTCTCGCAGCGGGTACTGGATCTCTAGGACATCTTCGGTTCGCGATCCAATAAAAATCTTTTCCTCGGTAAGGGTCTTTACTCCATTCACCACATGGACACGGGAAGATAAGACCCAGTTGGTGCCCTGTTGCAACAAAGTTTCAGGACCTAACTGGGCAATCCAGGACGAAACCGTAGTCCTGTTGCGATTGGTTTGTCCGTGTGCGCGTACCTCGGCCAGAGGATGAAGACTAAACCAAGTGGCTCCACTTTGCGATAACACGCCGAACCGGACCATAAACGTCGGTACGGCCAGAGAGAAATGAAATGGAGGATTCTTGTATTCTGTGGTAGCCACTGCCGACCTACTAGGGGCAAATGCTGGTGCGTTTGCGGCCCCGGCAGCTGCCGGCTTAGGTGCCGCCACGGCCGCCGAGTGCAAATACGGGTTCTCTTCCGGACCAAACTGCCGAGCGCTCCCGCTTGCCGACGCCGTCGAACCATGCGCCCGAAAAGTCAGAAAGTGCGCCCCTCCTACGAGGCTCAAGATCAGGACCGCTGCGCTCCCCCACTCCAACCAGCGCCGACTGAGACGAGGGGGCGCCGGCTGACTAAAAAAGCGATCGCGGTCAAAGCGCACTGTCTTGGCCAGGCATCCGGGGCCATTCTGCTCGAACCACGTGCGCATTTCCTCTTCGTCAAAGCGTTCCGATATCGTCTCGTGGTCCATCAGGAGTGCTCCCCCCATAATTCCTTAAATCGTAATCGAGCGCGGTAGAGCCGGGTTCGGACGCTACCTTCCGACAGTTTTAAACGCTTGGCAATCTCTTTGGTGGAGAAGTCGGCATAATAGAATAAGGTGAGGCATTCCCGATCCGCCGCGTCCAGGTTTTCCAGCACCTCGAAAACCGCCGATGCCAAGGCCTCCGTCTCGTTTGGCGTCGCCTGAGAGTTGTCACTAAAGCGCTCGATCTCAATGGCTTCTTCCATGATGATGGGCCTACGTTTCTTATCTCTAAGGGCGTCATAAGCCAAATTGCGTGTCACCGCATACAGCCATCCTACTTCCACATCTTGCGCGGGATGCCTCTGATGCCAGCGGTAAAGGCGTAGGAATGCTTCTTGAACCACGTCTTGCGCCATCATGGAGTCTTTGACCAAACCCATGGCGAACTGGGTCATCCGATCGCCCCACGTCTCGACCCATCCCGTAATCCATTCTTGGTCAGGCCATTCACTCATCCATTGAAGCCTCCATCACTATTGACGATTGGGATCCTATTAAATGTCACCATGCCCAAGATTTTTGGCTTCT
>JAKADJ010000133.1 GCA_021820645.1 Bacillota bacterium | reverse complement strand
ACGAGCGCCCCATTTAAAAACAGCCGGGATCCGGTCGGGGTATCGACCGCTCCCAAATCGAACGCCTGTGACGGGCCATCTAACGATAACGTTTCGATGCCTTGTGGCCCCAACTCTAGCCCTAAGTTTAAGGCAAACGTGTTGCCGGTACCGAGCGGGATGGTGGCCAGAACACCCCCGGTGTGCGCCAAGGCGTTAGCCGCAAGGCTAAGCGTCCCGTCTCCACCACCGATGCCAAAACGCACAATGCCGCGTTCTAGGCCCGACCTCACGATATCCGTGAGCTCCTCGCGGGTGCTTGGCAAGAAATGGTCGACGAGATTCAGGGTGGCGGAGAGTCGACGTACCAAATGGGGATAGGCTTCGCTACCGGTCCGCGACCCAGGATTAACCACCAAGTAGGTGGGCGTGTCCGGGGTTAGAATGGGTCCCTCACGTGTTTTTTGTTCCATGCGGCTAGTGTACAACGTTTTAGGAGATTTTACCCAACCCAACCCCCATGCTACAATAATCTTGTGAGCTGAATCGGAGGTGGCACCGATGTCGGTGAAGATTTCAGGGAAAGCGCAACGTCTCAGAATTTTTATTGGGGAGTCCGACCACTACCAACGTAAACCCCTTTACCACGCCATCGTGCTCAAGGCTCGTGAGATGGGGATGGCAGGCGCCACGGTGATGCGCGCGTTTGAAGGGTTTGGTCCTTCTAGCCGGATTCACACCCAAAACCTTTTAGATCTATCCTCTGACCTGCCCGTTGTGATCGAGATAGTCGACAGCGAAGAGTATATCAATAGATTTCTGCCGGTGCTGGACACCATGGTATCGGCTGGGCTGGTGACCGTGGACCCCGTAACCATCTACAAGTACACACACAACTAAGGCATAGAACATAAGGGGGCCCCGTGATTGGATATTGTTTTGGTGTTCCTAGGCGGTAGTGGGGGTGCCGTGGCACGCTTTGGTTTGAGTCAATACATCGGCCAAAGGACCTCCGCGTCATTACCCGTCGCCACCCTGGTCATTAATAGCCTCGGATGTCTCTTTATTGGCTTGCTCATTGCGAGCCCCCTCGTCCATACTAACCTACTACTGCTACTCGACGTAGGATTTACCGGGGCATTTACCACGTTTTCAACTTTTTCCTTTGAGACCGTTAGACTTTTAGAACAAGGCGAATACGGAGTCGCAACGGCAAATGCGGTGCTTAGCCTAGGAATTGGACTCTTGATGGTCGTGGCAGGCACCTGGGTTGGTGGGAATCTTACGTGATGCGTTCATACTTGTGGGTAGCACTAGGGGGCGGACTCGGCGCCATAGGCCGGTATGGGTTAAGCCTGATGATCCCGAGCCAAGAGTTCCCTTGGAGTTTTTTTGTGATTAACCTGTCGGGCAGCTTCGTGATCGGTATTATTATGGCACTCGCCATCGACTACGCCATCCTCTCTCAGGACATTCGGCTTTTCATTGCGGTAGGGATGCTTGGCGGCTACACCACGTTTTCCACATTTAATTACGGCGTCTATCATCTCCTCTTGCAAAACCAATTTGGGCTCACCCTCTGGTATGGAGTGGGAAGCATTCTTGGTGGGCTCGTGGCGACGATAGTCGGCATGGCGGTCGCTCGAGCGTGGGCTGATTGGCGCCAACAAGAAAACCCAGACTCCGCCGACGTCTAGAATGGATTCGCACAGTCGAACGGAAACAGGAAGGAAGATGCGCAGATGATGACTGATCCGGAATTTTTGCGACGCGCCTACGGAACCACCGATGGTCTGCAAATTCGGATTCGGGCCCAGGAACTTTACGGAACCGGTGCCTCCTCGATATTTGACGAATTGACGAGGTGGGCCCTAACCCAGGCACCCGGTGATTCGGTCCTAGATATCGGCATGGGCACCGGGAAATGGTACCAGAGTGTGCGGAGCCTCTCTGGGCCTACTGTGCACTATACCGGTTTAGACGCATCGGCCGCGATGGTCGCCACCATGGAACAGGCCACTCTCCACGATAACCGCACCACCTTAGCCCAGGGGGATGCGCAACACTTGCCGTTCCCCGATCGCAGTTTTGATTGGGTGGGACTCCACTACATGCTGTATCATGTGCCCCGTCCAAAATTGGCATTGGCGGAGGCTTCACGCGTCACCAAACCCGGCGGGCTCATCTTGACTTTGGCCCACGACACGACCTCCCTTCAAACCTTACTCGTGCTGCATGCCGACGCGGTCGCCAAGTGTCTGTCGCGCTCCATCGACTTTCCAGTGCATACCTATACCTTGGAAACCGGGGCCAACGAGTTTCCGGCCTTGCTACAGGTTAAGGTCGAACGCCGCCTGTCGGGGCTTCGATTCCCCGATGTCAATTCCGTTTTATCTTATTACGGTAGCGGTTTTTGGCAGCGCGGCTTAACCGATGCGGAAGTCGACGATCCCGGCGTCAAAGACTGTCTTTTTCGGGAAATGAAAGCCGCTATTACCATGCATATTAACCAGGTTGGCTACTTCGACATTCCTGGGCAAAGTGGATGGCTTTGGGCGCGAAAGCCTTGATCGGTGGTGCTGCTACTTAGCGTCTGACCACGAGTGCTATCTCGTTGGCGCCATAAACAGTTCGCGGTTGATGCCCTGCATAGGATGGGAGTACCGTGTCAGGTGGCATCCCCGATTTACCCCTTTTGGAAGTTGTAGTACAATTTTGAAGCGCCGCTGTTATCACCTGGCCAAGGGTGAAGAACGAGGGACGGGCCGCATACCAATGCGAAACCGTTTTTTTGGAAGCAAAACGCTTGCCTAAGAGTTACGCGTGTAACCGACGGAGAAGAGCTCTTCCCGGCCCGGTTGCGCTTGGCAAGCCACTACACCGGAGAGAAGGAAAATCTTTATGTCACAACGCTTGGGAGTCCCGCCGTCGCGGTCCACGACGCTTACCACGCCGCCCGTAGACCGTGACAAACTAGAGCACGCGGTGCGTCTCATTTTGGAAGCTATCGGTGAGGATCCCGATCGCGAAGGTCTTTTGGAAACACCTAAACGGGTAGCACGAATGTACGAAGAAATATTTTCCGGACTCCATACTGACCCGCGTGACGAACTTTCGGCGCGTTTCCATGTGGAGCACGATGAACTCGTTTTGGTCAAAGACATTACCTTTTTTTCGGCGTGCGAGCACCACCTACTTCCCTTCTATGGCAAGGCTCACGTCGCCTATCTTCCTGACCGTGGGGTGGTTACGGGACTTTCCAAATTGGCGCGGCTGGTCGACCAAGTGGCTAAGCGCCCCCAAATACAAGAACGCATGACCAATACCATCGCGACGGTGCTGTTCGAAGCGCTCGAGCCCCAAGGTGTCATGGTGGTCTTGGAAGCCGAGCATCTTTGTATGACGATGCGAGGGATTAAAAAACCCGGGAGTCAGACGGTGACCATGGCCTCACGTGGATTATACGAAAATGATTTAGCAAGGCAGGACCAAGTTTTACGGATGTTACAGCTCAGTGTCTAGGCATGACCGGCTTCAAATCTTCTGAAATTGATCCAAATTTAGCACGAAGATGGTGGCACCGCCGATTAACACTTTAGCCGGTGCCGCATAGGCGTCGGCATGGAGTGCCCCATGGCCGGGCCGATGCAAGGCTTCCCGCTCTTTGCAGGCCTGTTCGATGAGCCCAAGAACCTGCTGGACTTTTTCATCGTCAATCCCAATCACCAAAGTCGTATTGCCGGCGCGTAGAAACCCTCCGGTGGTATTAAGTCGGGTATGGGGGATGTTCGCCTCGGATAACGCGCTCGAAAGATTATCCCGATCGGCGTTTTGTACGATGGCTACGACCATTTTCACGGTTATAGAGGCCTCCATTTTGTGGCCAATGCCACGATGCTCCCGGCATACACCAGGGCGCTTCCCAAAAATAGCACAAGTCTCATGGGCGAGTCCAGTTATCACGAGGGCCATGGCCCCAACCCTACCGTCTCCCGTTACCGGGCTGCTAGTCTTGGGGCGGAACCGGCCACGATTCCGTCAAATGATCCCGGTAATATTGGAGAGTCTTACGATATGGCGTGAATTCAGTGTGGGTTACCTCCCGGATGGTGACATCGAGAACTTGGCGGAGGGCATCCGCTGGGTTACCGTCTTGAAATAAGGTTAAGGCGTAAAATACACGCATACTCGGGTGGTGCGGAAATTCCGCCAGCCCTTCTTCCAGAACCTTTCTGGACTGCCAGGTTCTTCCAACCACTTTTAGGCTACTTCCAAGCCCAATATACGCGTCCGGCCGTTGACCCTTGTCCAGACCTAAGGTAAACGCCTTCTCGTAATAGGTAATTGCCTCGACTTCTTGGCCGAGGTTATCCAAGGTGAATGCCATTTCCAACACCAGTCGAGGGTTATCTCCCTCGGCCTCGAGCCATGACGCCAGTTGGTCTCGTGCCTCCTGATACCGCCCCTTGGCTTTTAGATGGCGAATCATTGTAAGGTCAGGACCCTCTGACATTCCAAGCCCCCCGATCATGCTGGTCATCGTCTCCATTGTACCCAATTGGACATAATACGGATAGGGAAGGAGGTCAATTTGCCAATGGTCACTGAACCCGATACTATGGTTCCACCATAATCTAATTCGCTACAGGAGGGCTCTTATGTTGTCATCCGGGGTGGTAATACACATTAACGAAGCAAGCGAAAAAAAGCACCAAGCGGTATTGCGCAACATCAAGAATTTGCTACGCGAAATGCCCGAATTGCCGACCGAACTGGTTATCCAAGGCGATGCGATCGCCTTGGCTCTGGCTGAAGGGAATCCTTCGATGCAAAGCTTGCAAGCACTTTTGGACCAAGGGCTCACTGTGTCGGTCTGTCACAATACCATGCGGGCCAAAGGCGTTGAGGAAAAAGACTTGCTACCGCGTACCATGGTGGTTCCGTCCGCGATGGGACGACTGGTAACGCAGCAGCAAGCCGGATTTGCTTATATTAAGCCCTAAACCATACGAAAAACTCCACGCTCAGGGCACCGAAGAAACCTCTACGGTGCCCTGATTCACGTGCCACCTGGTCGTTAGGTCTAAAGCACTTAAGAGCGTTTCATGATGAGAAACCACCACCAAGGTGCCTGGGTACTCGATAAGCCCACGGCAAATCGTGTCTAAACTATCCTCATCCAAATGATGTTCGGGCTCGTCAAGCATCAGGGTGGGGACTCCTTGCGCCGTGAGCCGGGCCAGGTTTAAACGCATTTTTTCACCGTCGCTTAATTCTCCGACGTCTTGAGCTAAATGCCTTTCGTTAAAGCCATAGGCCTGTAGCCACGCACGATCCCGCCCCTGGGGTAACATGATGCCCTGCCTAAAATAGGAAAAGACCCCTACCTCGTGGTCCGGGATCACTTGGTGAAGCCGTCCAACCAACCCGATGGGCCCCCAAAAGTATCCATCCCTTCGGGTTCTTCCACCACAAATCGCCTCCAACAACGAGCTTTTCCCCGTACCGTTGGGTCCGGTCACCCGGACCCGGTCTCCGCCTTTGAGAGTCAACCAAATATGGGTGAGTAGCGCCACGTCCCACCCCACCGTTCCATCTTCGACCCGAGATACGACCCGCGGGATGGGCGCGAGATGCTCCCAGGTGAATCGTAAGTAATGGGGATCTATGGGCGCCTTCAAGTAATCCGGGGATTCCATCCGTTGAGCCAGGCGCCGCTCGCGGCTCTTCGCCTTTTTGGCGACCTTTTTGGCCAGGCGCCGTTGTCCACTATCGATGGTGCCCTGTTCGGTGTGCCGGGCTTGATCTTTGGTTTGCCGGATATCGGAAAGCAAGCGACGGGTTGCTCGTTCCTGGGCCTCAAAGGCGCGGCGATACGCATCATCCTGTTGGGCGACCACTGCGAATGCCAGGGCAGGCGGCCCGCCAAAATCCTGGATGGTGCGATCTCGGATCCACCAGGTTCGCGTGGCCACCTGGTTTAAAAACGCTCGATCATGACTCACGATGATTTGTAGGCTAGTTTTTAGCCGCAATAACCATCGGATAAGCATCTTCTGATGGTCCTGATCTAAATGGCGCGTCGGTTCGTCCAGTAAGATTAAAGAAGGGTCCGTTCTCAGACATTGTTCCAGGGTCCTCCAGGCTCGCTCACCCCAAGACCCGTCGAGATGAGGGTCTGGCTCCTGATACCAACCCGGTGCCCCAAGCGTGTTCCACACCGATCCCGAATTGGGCTGCCGGGTCTCGGCGATTACCTTAAGCAACGTGGTTTTCCCGACGCCATTGGCGCCGATGAGGGCAACCCGTTCACCCGGTCTAGCAGTTAGGGAGACTCCTTGATACAAGGTCACCCCATCGATCTCTTTTGTAATGTCGGATAATCTAAGCAAATTACCACCCCACAAAAAGGGGCCGTCCACATCCGTCGTGGCCCCTTAGGCTTTGATGTGGAGAGAGAGCTTCATGGACACACCTCCTCT
>JAKADJ010000132.1 GCA_021820645.1 Bacillota bacterium | reverse complement strand
TGTTACTGGGGGCCGGGTTTTCCGGACCGTGATATTAACGGGACGAGTGCGGAGGTCTGGCCGGAATTTTTTCATGGGTTCGCGCGGCGTAGCGGAACCACGCTACATCTGCGCTATATTGCCGGAGACAACGCGCACCATGTGTATGAAGCGGTGTTCAAGGCCTTCGGCCGCGCGCTCGCAGAGGCAGTGACACCGCTCGAAACAGGAGGGATTAGCTCCACGAAGGGTGTACTGTGATGCGTGTCGCGATTCTACGCCTCGATATAGGCAATTATGGGAGCTTAATCGCGGCCATGACACGACTCGGAATAGACCCTGAGTTGTGGTCATCGGCTCGGGATGTGAGCCCCGTTGACTGGGTGATCCTGCCCGGTGTGGGGGCATTAGCTAACCTCTATGGGCGGCTCGAGCAACAAGGATTCTTGGATGCTCTCCCTCAGCTAAAGACCCAAGGCACCCGCTTTTTTGGAATTTGCCTGGGCCTCCAAGCTTTTTTTGGTGACGGGGCCGAGGGTGGCCATGGGATGGGGTGGCTCGCCGGAACGGTACCGCAATTGAACGCTCCAATATTGCCTCACATTGGGTTCAACAGCATTCATACGAGTGCGACGGCTCCGGGCTGGCTTGCTGCGTTCGATGGAGCCCCGGTCTACTTTGTGCACAGTTATCGGGTGCAGCCGGCTGATGCTCGGCACATTGCTGCAACGACCGTATACCATCAAGAATTTCCCAGTGTCGTGATTGCACCGCCTTTCTATGGGGTGCAATTCCATCCGGAGTTATCGGGAAACGTTGGAGATCTGTTTTTACAGCGTCTGTTGGCCAGTAAGGGATAAGAACGAGACACCAGAAAGGTTGGGAATTCGTGGAGATTTGGCCGGCATTGGATATTCTAGATGGACAGGTGGTCCGGTTGCAGCAGGGTGATTATTCGCGTCAAACCATATATGGAGGTCGACCACTAGAGTTTCTGGAAGAGGCTCTGGGCACGATGCCTCCACGACTGCATTTAGTGGATTTAACCGGTGCCCAGACCGGACGATTTTCGTTGTTTGCCCTCGCAGAGAACCTGGCCAAGCGCGGCGTTGACCTCGAAGTCGGGGGCGGAATCCGACGCAGCGAAGACGTGGAACACCTGGTGGATATCGGGGTCAAACACATTGTCCTCGGCACCCAAGTCGTGATCGATCCGGGTTTCCGGCGACAGGTGCTCGACCAATTTGAGTCGCACCTGGTCATGGCCCTGGACATCTTAGAAGATTGCATACAGATTGCCGCATGGGATCGACCGGGCCCCTTGGCTAGGGATTTTTGGCGGGAACTGTATGCTGAGGGTTGGCGAAAGGCTAACATTACCGACATCCACCGCGACGGCACTCTAGAGGGCTTGCGACAGGACTTTTGGCTCCCGTGGACGACAGAATCCGGAGATTTTGCTGCCGGGGGAGGTGTACGGACCGTGGAGGACCTCCAACAACTCGAGCACTGGGGTCTGGCTCGGGCGGTAGTGGGAAAGGCATGGATTGAAGGTACCATCCCAAAGGAGGCGTTATTTCGGTCATGCTGATGCCACGTATTATCCCTTGTCTCGACGTGAAGCACGGCCGCGTGGTCAAAGGGGTGCAGTTCGGATCGCTCGTAGATGAGGGAGACCCTGTGGAGTTGGCGGTACGATATGCCGAAGATGGGGCAGATGAGCTGGTGTGGCTCGATATTATGGCGACTGTCGAGAGGACGCAATGGCGCTGGGATCAGATTAGTCGGGCCAGACAGCGGTTAAATATTCCCTTGACGGTAGGAGGGGGAATTAAAACCGTGGATGATGTCACCGCTCTATTGGAACATGGCGCGGATAAAGTGTCGATTAATTCCCAAGCCCTCGAAAACCCGGACCTCATTACCCAGGTTGCTAATCGATGGGGCGCACAATGTGTGGTGGTCGCAGTCGATGCGAAACGCGAGGACGATGGCTTTTACGTGTACTCGCATGGAGGGCGTCATCGGACATCCTGGGAGTTAGGGGAATGGCTCGTGGAAAGCGAACGGCGTGGCGCCGGCGAATTTCTCTTAACCAGTATCGATCGAGATGGCAGTCAACATGGGTACGATCTGGCGTTACTCGATTACGCCCGCCGCTGCGTAGCCCGTCCCCTCATCGCCTCGGGTGGAGCGGGGGCGGTGGAAGATCTCCTGGAAGCCATTGAAGCCGGCCATCCGGCGGTGCTCTTGGCATCTATCCTTCATCAAGGGCAGACGAGCGTGGCAACCATCAAACAGCAATTACGGGGAAGAGGGGTGATGGTACGATGGCCCGTATCCTAGAAGAGGGACAGGTATTGTACCCGGTGATTGTACAGGATCAGAAAACATTGCAGGTCCTGATGATGGCTTACGCCAACGAAGAAGCGCTGGCACTGACTCGGTCGACGGGGTTGGCACATTTTTATAGTCGGTCTCGCAAAACCTTATGGAAAAAAGGCGAAACCTCGGGACATCTCGTGCCGGTGACCGAGATTTTATCCGACTGTGACCAGGATAGCTTTCTTTATTTAGCCAATCCCGAGTCCACCGTCTGTCATTTGGGCCGGGCTTCTTGCTTGGATGGCGCACCGAGTCGAGGGGACGATCCCTTAGTGATGGTCGAGGCGTTCATCAGAGACCGACTTCAAGGCGGGCCCCAAGCCAGTTCGTATACCTGGCAATTATTCGAAGGGCCTATCTCTACCATCGTCAAGAAACTTGGAGAAGAGGCCGTCGAGGTGATGATTGCGGCTATGGCCCAATCGTCGACGGAGGTGGCAGAACGCAGTCAAAAAGATGACTTAGTCTGGGAAATCTCGGATCTGCTCTATCATCTAGCGGTCATGATGACACGGCTTGAGGTACCCATGGATGCGGTCGTCCAAGAGCTTTGGCGGCGTCACGCGCCGAAACCGGTAAGGTGAGACGCGGATACCGCTCCTCCTATCCACCGCAAGGGGGTGCGCTTCGCACGAAGCGCACCTGCCGCGACTTTTTATAAGGAGATTTTGGCACGAGACAAATCCAGGAGGGTCATAATGAGGCCCAGGTGGGAAAATCCCTGGGGGAAGTTCCCGCGTGGGGTACCCGTGGCTTCATCGGCATGTTCGCCTAATAGGCCGAGATCAGTTTGGTTTCTCATGATGCCCTCCAGGATCTTTTCGGCGTCATCAATCCGTTCCAACTGGATGTAGACCCGAGCTAACCAGAAGCTCGCGAGGACGAAGGGGTGGGCGGCAGCGCCAAGCATGTCGCCCCCGTATCGATACACCCAAAAGCCTTTGAGCAGCATTTTTTCAATTTTAGCGAGGGTGCCTAAAAACTTTGGATCATCCGGTTCGCAGTAGCCGTACAGCGGCATGACCAACAGGGCGGCGTCGACCGTGTCGCCACCAAAGGCTTGCGCATAGTGACCCTCTTTGGTGTTATACCCGTGAAGTTCGATGCCTTCACGAATTTTGTCGGCCGCCGTGCGCCATTTAGCGATCAGCTTGTCGTCCTCGTGAATGGCTTCGGCCAGATCGGCTCCATAATGGAGGGCTACCCAGCACATGACTTGGGAATGGGTATAGTGGGCATCTTGGTCTCGAAATTCCCAGAGGCTGGCATCTTCCTGATGCCAGTTGTGGGCCACCCAATCGATAGTGGTTTGGAGGATATACCAATAGTTTCGGATAAAAGCGGCGTCCCCGGTCACATCGAAATATTTCCACACCGTCCAGAGGAAATCGCCTTCGATATCTAACTGGACTTGCCTGGTTGCCGCATTGCCTTCTCGGCATGGCACTGATCCTTGAAATCCCGGAAGCCAGTCTAAGTCATGTTCGCCACGAATCAGGGTGCCATCCACATGAAAGAATGGCGCCTGAAATGGCTTTTGTTGTAGGTCCACACAATTCAATAAGAACTCAAGAAAGCGCCGACAGGCCACGGAATTTCCGGCACTGAGGAGGGCCTCAGCAGCGTAGGAGCCATCTCGTACCCAGGCGAAGCGGTAGTCCCATTGTCGGGTTTCGCCCACGGTTTCTGGGAGGGAGGTAGTGGGCGCGGCAATGATCGCCCCATTAGTCCGGTAGGTAAGTCCTTCGAGGACCAGCAACGAGCGCACAAAGGATTCACGATGAGGGCCTTCATAGGTGGGTAACTGATTCACCAGATGGTGCCAATAGGCCATGGTGTGCGCAAACGAGGTGTTGAGAGATTCGTGAGCCAGGTCGGCTTCGAGTGCTACCGACTGTTCAGCCAGGACGTCCGCGACTTCTACCAGACGATCTTCATCGTCAGCAATGTATTGGAGGACGAGTTCATAGTGCCCCGGTGGCAAGTGCCAGATGCCTTGATTGATGTCCTCGGTGATGCTTTGTGAGGCTAATAGGGGGGATCCATTTACGACAAACACTAAAGCTTCGCGGGCCAAGGGATTGCGGAAGATGGCGCCGGCATTTACGGACTTTGGGGCGGGGCGTATTAATCCATAGTGAAATCTGGGGCGCATTTCGATAGTGAGGGGGAGGTCTGATTTGATTAATCGCCGTAACTCGGATCGCCCGATCGCGAGATAGTCGTGAATGATAGCCCGGCCGCGATTAGACTCCCAAGTGGTCGTGAGAATGTTGGTGTTCGGGACATATTGTTGGGACACTTGCGCCTCGGCGTCGGGGTAGATGCGAAAATAACCATTGTCATCGGTTCCTAAAAGCCGGGCAAAGATAGCAGGACTATCAAATCGCGGGAAGGCCAACCAGTCAATCGACCCATTGGGTCCGACCAAGGCGGCACTGTGGGAATTAGACAGAAAACCATAGAATTTCATGAACCAAAATCCTCCTCAACCCAGGAGCCCTTTTCGACTAAGGACTCTGGAACGGTTAGTATCCCTACCGAAGGTGCTGTCGGTATAGGGGGAGATCCTTCGTGCCATCTGTGCTCCTGGTGAGAGGTTCTAACAGCCGGCAAACACGATCGAGGCCGGTAGCACCTTCCAACAGGCTTTCCTTATTATAGTGCTTCTTACCTCGAGTTTCCCATCGGACTCCTTCAAGCGCTTTCTTCGGGAACCTCCACCGTCAGATTGCGACTGGCGGGTACCCCCGCGGCTAACATGAGGATGCTGGTGATCAGGAGCAGAATCAGAGGGATTGTCCAGGCATTGGTCGCATGATAAAGCATGCCAATAGAAATCGGGCCAATGGCCGCGATGAAATAGCCGACCGACTGGGCCATTCCTGAAAGTTGTGTCGCGTCCCGTGAATTCTTAGTGCGTAGACTAAAGTAAGTCAGGGCCAGGCTAATACTGGCCCCGCCGGCAAATCCAATACATGCAATCCAGAGCCAGGCTAACGTGATGCCTGCGACCAATAGACCGACATAGCCGACCAAAAATAGAATCCCGGTGATGACCATCAGCGCACGTTGATCGGGTCGACGGCTGGCCCAGATCGGCATTAAAAACGAGCCGGGTAAGCTAATGAGTTGCATAAACGAGACCATCCAACCCGCGGCGGCCAACGGCATTCCGAGCGTATGTAACAACGTGGGCAACCAAGCTACATTGACATAAAACAAAAAAGACTGCAGTCCCATGAAGAGGGTGACTTGCCAGGCCAGTGGGGAGCGCCATAAGGAGAGTCGTGTGTAGGTCGGGAGCCGTTGTCGGTATCGAACTTGGGGCAACCAGACGATGATTCCGATAAGAGACACCAGGGACCAAATCGCTAAAGAGCCCTTCCAACCTAACGGCGTGTCTATGGCGAGGGGCACACTAATTCCGGATGCGAAGGCGGCAAAGACCCCCATCACGGTGGAATACATTCCCGTCATCAGTCCGAGTCGATGGGGAAAGTCTCGTTTGACGAGACTCGGGATTAAGACGTTGCCGATTGCCACTCCGCTGCCCACTAAGAACATCCCGATTAAAAGCATCGCCACCGATCCGAGGGATCGAATGAGGGTGCCAATGGTGAGAATTACCAAGCCTAAGAGTAAAGATCGTTCGAGGCCTAAGCGTCGCACCAATCCGGGTGCCACGGGTGAAATCAGGCCAAAGGCCAGCAAGGGTAGCGTCGTGAGAGATCCAGCCCACCCGGTATTAAGCCCAGTTGCCCGAGAAATCAGACCGATTAAGGGTCCGACTCCCGTAATGGTCGGACGAAGGTTCATGGCCAACAGCACGACGCCAGCAACCAACAAAAAAGCGCGGAACCGAGAGGACGTTTTGACAGCGAACACCCCTTACCGGACAGCATTACCGTGCCTATTGTACCCCGATGCCTATCGGGGCTCAATAAGATAGAATCAGAGCGACCGGCTATGGTTGTCACAGGCCTGTTTTGTGTTAGTGTCAGGCCGTAATGAACTTTGGAGGATGTTCAGCGCCCCTGTGGTCGGAAGAGGGATGCGCGATTTACCTTGCCGTATATTTCCAGTAACCTCTGGACGCATACGGCGTTCTACTCACGAAAGCAATTTTGTAATGCATTAGGA
>JAKADJ010000131.1 GCA_021820645.1 Bacillota bacterium | reverse complement strand
AATTGAAGAAGTAAATAAGCAGGACGTTGTCTACGTGATTGGCCATCAGGCCAAAGAAAGCCAAAATAGCCATGCCACGGATTGCTTCTGTCCAGATCAACGCCGAGCGTTTGGGCCATCGATCCGCGAGATTGGCCAACGGTAACCCTAACAACAAGAGCGAGAGCGTCGGCACGAGTGGGACCAGAGAGGTGAGCACAGCCGAGTTTGTGGTGTCGAGGACATACCACATCGTCGCCATCATAAAGAGATTGTCACCGAGTCCGGACACAATGCGACCGGCTAAAAAAATGAAAAACTTCTGTTGGCCAACCAATTGACGATATCAGAGCAAGGCAATCTCTCCTACTTATGGTTGATCGGGGTGGCTCTAGTCACTTTTTTGGTAACGAGTCAACTGAAACCGATGGGAGCGCCCGCTCTAGGAGCCTTATTTTGCATGGGGTTACTAGTTATCCAATCTGGGGCTTGTGGGGCTGGGACAATAAAAAACCGCAATCGCTTGCCGGGTAAAAGTTTAAAGTGGTGGGCGGTACAGGACTCGAACCTGTGAACCTCTCGCATGTCAAGCGAGCGCTCTAACCAACTGAGCTAACCACCCATATTGTACAAACCATCTCAGTGGAGGCGACGCCCGGATTCGAACCGGGGCATAGGGGTTTTGCAGACCCCTGCCTTACCACTTGGCTACGTCGCCATAAATTCTTCGTCATCCATATAATGGAGCGGAAGACGGGATTCGAACCCGCGACCCTCGCCTTGGCAAGGCGATGCTCTACCACTGAGCTACTTCCGCGTCGCTTAGCAATTATAGCAGGGCGACCATTGGAAATCAAGCAGACTATTTGTTGGATGGGTAGCGATAAAATCCTCGGCCACTCTTTTTGCCGGTATGGCCGGCGCGTACCAATCGGCGTAATACCAGGGGTGCCGCAAACCGATCATCATGAAACTCATCATACATGTAATCCATTACGTGAAGGTCCACATCAAGCCCAGTAAAGTCGGCCAAGGTTAGTGGACCCATTGGGTGATTGAGCCCGAGCCGCACCCCTTTATCAATATCTTCGGCGGTCGCCACGCCTTCTTCTAACATCCGCATGGCTTCAATAAATAAAGGCATCAGAACTCGATTCACGACAAAGCCCGGGGTATCCTTTTGGACCACAATCGTCTCTTTACCTAACTCTTCGGCAAGGGCTTGAGCTTTCTCGACCGTGACGTCAGATGTTTCTTCACCCCGCACAATCTCAATAAGTTTCATCACGGGAGCCGGGTTAAAAAAATGCAGGCCCAAGACATCTTGCGGCCGCCGTGTTGCCTGCGCAATGGCCGTGATGGATAAAGATGAGGTGTTTGTCGCGAGGAGCACGCCGGCCGGAACGACGGCGTCTAATTTTTGGAATATGGCTATCTTGACATCCAAAACTTCCACCACCGCCTCGATGATGGCGTCGACGTCCTTAAACGCATTCCAATCATGGGCCTCAGTCAATCGACGGTACACCAGATCGCGCTCTTGTGCAGTCATCTTTCCGGCGTCGACGGCTTGGTCCATGCGCTGGAGAGCTTTGGCGTGAGATCGGGTCACAGCGCCTTCCAGGGTATCGTATTGTACCACCTCAAATCCCTGGAGTGCCGCTAAGTACGCAATGCCGCTCCCCATAATACCCGCTCCAATAATCCCAATTCGCTTCATTTTATGCTCCTCTCCTAGGCTCCCATAATATGCATGCCACTATCAACAAAAAGGATTTGGCCGGTTATGCGACGCGACCACGGCGATGCTAAAAATACCGCAGCATTGCCAACGTCGTCGATCGAGATGTTTTCGGGTATGGGTGCCTTCGTGGTCACCGCATGCAAGGCGGTGGAAATCCCTTTCACGCCCGCGGCAGCCAATGTTTTCACAGCTCCTGCCGAAATAGCATTGACGCGTATATGGTCCTTACCTAAGTCTAGAGCTAGATATCGTACTGAAGATTCCAATGCCGCCTTAGCGACACCCATCACATTGTAATTAGGCATCACCCGCGTTGCACCTTCGTAGGTCAAGGTGATTACGCTCCCCGACCCGGCCTTTTCAAAAGAAGGCAACATCGCGCGGGATAGTGCCGTTAAGGAATAGGCGCTCACATTTTGGGCTAACATATACCCGTCCCATGAGGTATCAACAAATCGCCCTTCTAAATCTTCGCGTTTGGCATGAGCCATCGAGTGCACCAACACATGAGCTCCATCGGGCCACGCGTGCTCCATTTGATCCTGGAAACGCTCAAGGTTCCCTGGCACCGTCACGTCGAGTGGGATGGTTAGCGGCGCATGCGAAAGTTCGGGAATTAACTTGTCGAGATTTTCCTTCAGGCGATCACTTTGGTATGTAACAATCAGTTCGGCGCCTTCTCGATCAAAAGCTTGGGCAATCCCCCAAGCCATGCTTCGTTTATTCGCAATGCCCACTACGACGGCACGCACACCGGTTAAAAGTCCCATTCGAGTCTCCTCTACTACCGCATTTTGGGACTATCATAGCGCAACCCCGGTCTGGAGAAAACTACCCAGGATAGTTGGCAGGTTTTTTCACAAGAAAATATACCTTGTGCCATTGAAGACCCCATGCCCCAATCTTGGCGGACGACTCATCAAAGAAGAGGTCCACATGATCGCCGATAATGGCGGATCCGCTATCCACCGCCCGCGCTGGCCCATATCCGTCAATGTAAAGATACGTACCAAAAGGTATGACACTCGGATCCACGGCGACGTCGCCGGGATGCAAAGGTTTGCCATCCCAAGCTGCTACGGCGCCCCATCGGCCATTCATGCTGGCCGAACCGTTATACGCCGTCGTCAGCATCGAGACTACCTTGTCATAGCGGTAAGTGTGACCCGCTATCGATAATGTATTGACAACCGCGGTACCCACCAGTACATGTGCGCTAACCGGTGGGCTCACCAGTGTCTTAACCGAACCCACTCGATACGTAGTACCGGGCTCGCCCGGCTTTATCAGAACTCGTTGTCCCGCAGGGAGACTCGGATCGGGAGTCACTTTCACTGGATACGGCACCACACCAAATCCAGGTGGGCTCCAGGTAATTCCGCGCGGAGCCCATGGCCATGCCGGGAGACCACTACGGCTGGGCGGCGAACTAGCGTTCGCCGATGGATGCTTGGGCATCGATGCCACTCCGTATGACAAGGCCGCTATAACCCCTACTCCGACGAGGCCCCATCTCACCTGGCGGCGCATTTTGGTCACCCACTTTCTCGTACTAGTGTGGGCGGATGCCGGGATGTTTACTCGCACGGAGGTTTTGAAATATCCGCAAGAGTTAGTGAGTGTCAGTACGTAGCCAATAATCGGCGGCCATTTGCACCGCGTCCCAGGGGCTCCCCAAGGGCGGCGTGTAACTAAGATCCACCTCTAAGAGATCGCGAACCATCATCTGGTGGTAGAGTGCCATCGCAAACAAATCGACCCGCTTAGCTACACTAGCCTGCCATGGGCCGATAATTTGAGCGCCTAGCAGTTGACCGGTCTGGCTATCGCCGGTAATCCGAAACCTCAACTCCTGCGCTCCTGGGTAATATGCTTTATGATCCCAAGTCACAAAATCAACAGTTTTCGGCACGTAACCAGCCGCTTTAGCTTCCTGGTCTCTTAATCCGGTTCGCGCAATGGCCCAGTCAAAGATTTTTACTACCTGAGTCCCGAGCGTTCCGGCAAATTGTCGCGATCCCCCTAACACGTTTTCTCCAGCAATACGACCCTGCTTATGCGCTGTGGTCCCCAGTGGGAGGTATGTTGCTCGATCGAGGAGTCGGTGGTAAGTTTCGACACAATCTCCCGCCGCATACACTCCAGGAACTGTAGTCGCCATCATCCGGTCCACCGGAATAGCCCCCCTCATCCCGAGCTCGATCCCCGCAGTCTGCGCCAAATCCGTGACGGGCTCGACCCCTACCACGACCAAGACCAGATCGACCTCGCGATCAAATTCCGGATTCCCCGTGACGTGCAAAGCTTTGCCGGTTTGTTCAATTTGATAGATCTTGACCCCCGTGCGTACATCCACTCCATGTTCCTCCAGATGCCGGCGCAACGACTCGCCCATCGTTTCATCCACCGTAGGCAATACAGTCCTTTGCTGTTCCACCACAGTCACCGCAACACCACGATGAGTGAGGGCATCGGCCATCTCTAGTCCAATATAGCCAGCCCCGACGATGAGAGCCCGCCGTGGCTCGTGGAGTTGCAAAAAGGCAGAGACTTTGAAGCTATCATCCATACTATGTAATAAAAAGACCCCGGGCTGGTCGATGCCTAAAATCGAGGGCTGCACGGGTTGTGCACCCGTCGCGATCACGAGTCGATCGTACGTCTGAGTCCTGGTGCCCCCTTCATGGGAATGAGTGACCACCGCTTGGGATTGCGGACGAATTTCGACAGCGCGAGTATTCAGCGCAACCCGGATGCCCGCGGCCTGAATCTCCTCTAACGTACGATGCGCCAATTGATGCCAGTCCTCCACCTCACCACTCAGATAAAATGGCAAACCACAAATGCTATAGTTTGGGTACGCGTCGGCCACTAACATCGTGACCGCAGTCGCTGGGTCAAGTTCCTTGGCCCGCAGCGCGGCACTAATTCCGGCATCACTACCACCAATAATCAAAATAGACGACACCATAAATTCCTCCTTCATGCATGATGGCTGTATCACCGCCCCTGGCTTAGACGATCAAAGCCGACCAACCCCATAAAGCCGCTAACGTCACCAATAATACGGGTATGGTCAGTGTGATCCCGACCCGCATGTAGTACCCCCAGGTAATCTTCACACCACGACGTTCCAGCACGTGGAGCCACAGCAGTGTTGCCAACGATCCGATCGGGGTGAACTTCGGTCCCAGATCGCAACCCACCACATTGGCGTAGGCCATTGCCGTGTGCAACGTCGTGGATGCAACGGCGTCGTGAATAGCTAATGCATTAATCAACACGGTCGGCATATTATTCATAAACGACGACAGCACGGCCCCGATTACCCCGGTACCGATGATGCCGACAAAAGCGCCATGTGTTGCGAGACGTGACAACAAAGAGCCTAACAAGTGAGTTAAACCAACATTTCTTAATCCAAACACCACCACATACATCCCAATCGAAAACACAACAATTTTCCACGGGGCTTCTTTCACCAATTTGGGCACCTGTACTACCGGACTCCGATGGGCCATTAGCAGCAGCCCCACCGCAGCACTCCCAGCAAATACGGCAACCGGCCAATGCATAAGCTGGCTCGCAAAGTATCCGACCAGCAATAAGGCCAAAACAATCCATGCCATGCGAAACACATAGGGATCCTTAATCGCTGTCCGTGGGGCCGGTAGTGCCGTCATCGACACCGTGGTTGGTAAGGCACGACGATAAAAAAGGTAGAGCACCCCTAGGCTGGCGCCTAGGGCCACCACGTCCACCGGAACCATCCGAACAGCATACGACGCGAAGCCGAAGTGGAAGTACCCTGCGGAAACAATGTTCACCAAATTAGAAACCACCAGAGGTAGCGACGTCGTATCCGCAATGAAGCCGCTCGCCATAATTAAGGCCAAGGTAGCCTTGGCGTTTAGTTTCAGTGCTTTAGCCTGCTCATACACAATCGGCGTCAAAATCAACGCGGCTCCATCGTTAGCAAAGAACATGGCAACTAGTGCCCCTAGGATTCCCATCAGTATAAACAGTCTTAATCCGTGTCCGTGCGCTAGGCGAACCATATGGAGCGCGGCCCACTCAAAAAATCCTACCGCATCGAGAATGAGAGAAATTAAGATCACCGCCACAAAGGTCAACGTGGCATCCCAAACAATGCCCACCACGGTCTCCACGTTGCCCCACGATACAATACCGAACAACAGGGCAATAACTGCCCCACCTGCCGCGGTCCATCCAATCGAGAGTCCACGCGGTTGCGTAATGATTAATAGAAGCACTGCCACAAACAAACCGGAGGCCAACACCACCGCCATAAAAATCCCTCTTCCTCAAAAATCAAAAATTTCTATCGGCTGTATGTTTCGCCGGCCCCGCAATTGCATCACTCCCAACCAGAATTCACGTATCCCGGTTCGTACATAGCGCCCCTACATGATGGGTCTGAAGCCAGAGCACATCGCTCTCGTCTGCCTTGAGTTCACGAACCCAATCGGCAATATGGAGCGGCATGTCCGCCCGCAAACGATAAAATGTCCATGATTTTTGGCGATATTCGTCCACCAGTCCCGCTTGTTTCAGTTTCCGCAAGTGTTGTGAAACAGCAGGCTGACTTATCGGCAACAACTCGACTAACTCACATACGCAGGCATCGCGTACAGATAAAAGACTTAAAATCCTCAAACGCGTGGTGTCACCGAGAGCCCGAAACCGCTCCGCCCAGTCGTCATACATTGTCCATCCCACCAATCACTATATCATTATATACTTATATCCTAGCCAATCAGAGCCTCTCCTGCAGGAGGTTGACTTTCTGACAGATCGTTGGTGGG
>JAKADJ010000130.1 GCA_021820645.1 Bacillota bacterium | reverse complement strand
CTGATTTGACCCCACCCGCGGCCCACCGTGCCGCGATCCCCGAAACCCGCAAAACCATAAGAAAAACGGGCGGAGCTCTGGTAAAATTGAAGTACCAACCACAATTTTCCGAAAGGAGCTCTCCCGTATGGCTATCATACCACAACCTTCTCTCTTTTCGTGGCAAGATCTCGAAGAATTAGGCGACCTCGAACGCCTCGTGCTCGTCCTCGAGACGGTCCCGGATGAAACCCTCATGGCCCACCTGGAAGCCGCCCGTGGGCATGGGCGGAATGCGTATCCGGTCCGGGCGATGTGGAATTCGGTGTTGGCCGGGGTGGTTTTCCAACACCCCAGCATCGAGAGCCTTCGCCGAGAACTGGCCCGCAATGCGCAACTGCGCATGCTGTGCGGGTTCCGCACCGCGGCCGTCCCGCCCGCGTCGGCCTACACCCGATTTCTGCATCGTCTGATGGCCGAACAGGATACCGTGGACGGGATGTTTGAGCAGCTGGTGGATGACCTCGCAGCCGTGCTCCCGAATTTCGGTCAGCGCTTGGCCATGGACAGCAAGGGTATCTCGTCGCGGGCCGTGCGGCCCGCCAAAAACCCCACCGCCGATGGGCGCCGGGACGTCGATGCCGATTTTGGACGGAAGGAATACCGCGGTGTTCATGAGGACGGGACTACCTGGACCAAAGTGGTCAAGTGGTTCGGGTATAAGCTGCACCTGGTCGTGGATTCGACGTACGAATTGCCGGTGGCGTGGGAGGTGACGAAAGCGTCGGTGTCCGATGTGACCCGGGCGATGCCCTTGTTGGATCATCTGCACCATCGCCACGGGGTGCTGCTGTCCCGTGCCGTCCTTTTAACGGCCGACCGGGGCTATGATGATACCAAATTGATCGCCGCCTGCTGGGATACCTACCAGATTAAGCCGGTGATCGATATCCGGAATATGTGGCGGGACCCGGATGCCACGCGAGTCCTGCCGGGCCATTCGACGGTGACCTACAATTATCGTGGCGACGTCTTTTGTCAGGATCCGGTCACGGGTCAGGTTCACACCATGAGTAACGGCGGATTCGAAGTCAGGCGCCAACGTCTCAAAAAGCGGTGCCCCGCCCGCTTTGCGGGCGTGTCCTGCCGGGGTCAAGACACCTGCCCCGTCGTCCAGGGCCTTCGCATTCCCTTACAGACCGATCGGCGGATTTTTACGCCCATGGACCGGACCAGTTATCAATGGAAGCGCGAGTATGCCCATCGCACGGCGGTGGAACGGGTGAACAGTCGGTTGGATGTGTCGTTTGGGTTGGAACTGCATACCATTCGGGGGCTGAAGAAAATGCAACTCCGCTGCGGGTTGGCCCTCATCGTGATGTTGGCGATGGCGCTCGGGCGGATACGGCAACGGCAACCGGAGCGGATGCGCCGCCTCGTGGGGTAGTGAACCCCACCCATTCATCGAAATCCCGGAACGGCCCGTCGGGCCGCTGCTTCGGCGTCGATTCATCCTGTTCCGCCATAATTTTACGCCCATTGACCCTCTGGGATCTGCGTGACAAACGGCTGTGGAGTCGCCGCAGATTGACTGAAATCGGCTACAGCGGAAAAAACTCTTTGACAGATTCTTGTTACCTATATGATATTAACTGTGCGATAAGGGAATGAAGTGTCCCAAAATACCGAGCACCGTTACTTGTTGTCCCATGAGCGTCGTATGATAAATGCTCAACACCATCCAATTTTGACGGAGCGTGTTGTTTGCAATAAGCGATCTCAGCGGTCCCGCAAAGATGCTCGCTAATGAACTCACAAGCGCTGAGGAATGGGTTGTCAAGGATTGGTCGAACCATGCAACATAAGATGGTAACGAGGGGTTGGTCGCAGCAAGAATTCCTACGATTCCTGCCACAATAATCAGGATCGTCCATCGTGTTTTTTTGACTTCAGTGGGGATATCTGACATTGTGTCACCTCCGTGGCTTTAGATAGGGAAAGAAGGAATGCCCAAAGCATGAGCATCATAGTGAATGATCAAGTTGGCGACGGCAGTAGGAAAATGTGCTGGTATTGTCAGAATGATGCTTTCCGCTTCGGGAACACCAGGGTGGTCTTTATAGTTAAAGTGCGGATCGACCACCGGTGCAAAGACCACTCCTTGAGTAATATCATCCGTATTCGGTTCCACGATCTTAAATGTGGCAAGATCGTGACCCGAACCTAAAATAGTCGCCGGAACCTCAAACATCCCGGTCGAAGAAGATTCTCCGTACCAGGTTGGCGTAGGGATTGCGGGAACCGATATCCCCATGCTGCGAGAAAACCCACTTTGTCGAAAAGCGGGAAAAAACGGGAGAACGCTATACGCTGCATCGCCATATCCCGGTGATTGGCTAATTAATAACTGCGGAAATCCACCACGTGGATTTGATCCGTGTCCCGTCGGAAACGCCGAAAGTCCCCCACTGCCATCCGTGCCAATCCCCCCGGTCGCCCCCCCTGCAGGTATGAGATAGATCTTTCCATTAAATGATATCGCGCAGAGGTCACCGAGATAGGACCGTGCAAAATTATAACTCCACCGGGTTATTAAGCAGCCGTTAAAAAGCTTCCCAAGGATGATATCAAGAAGATGCGAAGGCCGTCCACCGCTTGAAGACCATGAGCTTTTTCCACCGTACCAAAATGGTCCGATATTTCCATTCCAACGCTTGACGGGAGCGGATACGGAAAATGCAGTGCTATTCCATGAGTGGTCTGGGCATATATTGTCCTAAACAGCCATATCAACCATGCGACACAGTATAGCAATCCGTTATGGTGAGAACGGTGGTCAAAATCGACAAGTTCTACCCTTCCAGTAAGCGTGGCTACAATTGCGGCCACATCTTGCCGAAGTACTACTCAACGTCCGTGAGTGGACGTGCCTCGAATGCAAGAAATCGTGATACCAATGCCGCACGCGGTAGGGCCCATCAAAAAAATCCGAATCAAAATCCCGTAATTTTCGTATTGCGGTTATCTTTAGTCAAGGTCAGAATATTCTTTGTAAGCTCCCCTTGCTCTTGTCGCTCACACGCACGGAAGTGGTATATCCCTCACCGCCCCTATATGACCCGCGACGATTTTGGTACCGGGCAGACTCCTCCAAACCGCTAAGCGAAGCAGGATGCGGGGTTTCATATCCGCCGCATTCGCCCATTGTTCGCACCGAGGGCAGACTCCTGGCAGAAGTTTGGGTCGCTAGGCACCCAAAAATTAAGCCAAAAGGAGTCCGCCTGGTACCACACAATTCAGGCAGATTCCTTGACAATGACTTTGCGCGACTCCACGCCGCGAAATGCCCTTTCCCTTCTACCCACGGTTCCGATTACATCTCTATCGGGCAGCATACCCTCGCCATTTCCACCAACGCGCGATTCAGAAGCCCAGTTCCGTGGGTCGGGATTACTGAGAGAACGTCCCTAGGGCTAACCCAAACCCGACGCAACAGGCTGAATAAAAATCCCCCACTCCTGTCATGCTATCAAAAAGTCTATCAGACAGCGCTAACCCAAATAATTCGGCACAACAAGGAGGACAAGTCTGTGAATGTTCCCCTCATCGTATTCCTATTAACCGCCGCACTATCCGCCCAACTCGGGGGATGGCCCAGCGCGAGGCCAGCGACCGCGGCGCCTCTCATTCGTCAGGCTATCACACCGCATAAAATCGTCGCCTTGACCTTTGATGACGGACCCAGCCCGCGCTGGACCCCAAAAATTCTCCATGTCTTGCAACACGACCATGTACACGCCACGTTTTTCGTGATCGGCTCCCACGCCTTGCGTTATCCGGATTTAGTGCGTCAAGAAGTGCAGGCCCACATGGACGTGGAAAGTCACGGCCATCGTCATATCATTCTGCGGCATCGCACTCCCGCGGAGGTCCGGCAGGAAGTCGAATATAATGCCCATATTCTCCAATCGCTCGGTGTGCCCCGCCCCACTTTATACCGACTGCCTGGCGGGGCATCCGACAGCACAGCTCTGCAGGTTTTAGGCGCATTGGGCTACCGGGTCATCGGATGGAGTATTGACCCTCGTGATTGGCAATATCGTTATAGCGCCGCCCAAATGACCCAAAAGGTGGAAAGCGCCATTCATCCGGGCGCCATCATCATTTTCCATGACGGACCGAACGGATCGCAAGCGACGGTGGATGCCGTATCCCAGATCATTCCGGATCTCACGCGTCAAGGGTACCGCTTGGTCACCGTGCCGCAGTTGTTACACGACGAAGCCGCGGCACAGCATGCGAAGGCGGCACGACAGCCTTCGCGATCCAGACATTGGAAAACACAGAACTGAGTATCCCGCGTAAAATGAGAAAAAACGTATTTAGGAGGCGCTCATGTCCTCTCAAGATACTGTGTGTTCATCCTGTCCGGTGCATCATCTCTTAGTGGCCGGATGTCAGGGCGATTGGGTGGCGTGGTGGAAGACCTTGCAAGCATGGAGAACAAACAAGAACGCTTCAAAACCACCGTGCCATCGATGCCAACCTCCCGTACTCCAGAAGTGATCTCGGTAAAAAAGCGTAGCGATGAGAACGCATTCGCTACCAGTTGGTCTTGCGATGCCACCCACCAACACTGTCTACCACCACCGCCCCACGGAAAAACGGAACGCACATACGGTGCAAAAGAGGTCTGTGGCCATCATCACTCGTCCCTGAGACAACCGATCAACGACCGATCCGACAAAAGACCTGAACATCCCAGTCGGCACATTTCTGGCCCGCAACGTGACGTCACTCAATTCGGGTCGACCATTTTTCCTCAATATGCCCCAGGCGCCAAACGGCAAGTGCGATGGTCCAAGTTACCACAAACAGGGCCACAATAATAAATCCGGCCTGATTGATGTTAAAATTCGCAATCCATGCCAGAACTCCCGTTTGGAGATGAAACTCGGCGGCAAGAACCCCCGCCAACTCCACGGTCCCGATAAATAACGCGACCATAATAGAAAGCCCTGTTATAGTAATGTTGTAGTAGATTTTGCGAATCGCATTAGAAAAAGCCCATCCGTATGCGACATTCATAAAGAGGCTGTCCAAAGTGTCAAAAAGACTCATGCCGGCCGCAAATAAAATGGGTAGTGCCAACACCGCATACCATGGCAAACTCGCGGCCGCGGCCCCGCCGGCCAAGATCAATAACGCCACTTCAGAAGCAGTATCAAAACCCAGACCAAAAAGAACACCCACAGGATACATCTGCGACGGCGTGCGAAGCGTCTTCATGGTTTGCGCCAAAAGTCTATTGATTAAGCCTCTAGACTGCCCCAGCGAGTCGAGGTCGTCCGTTGTAGCAGTTCCGGTGAGCATGGCCCGCGCCGTCCGGATGATCTCTATCAAAACCCCCAGGTTCGTCAATGCCATAAGATACAGAAAGCTTCCTGAGACGATTGTGCCGAAAATGCCCAAGTCATTTGTGATCGCACCGTGTGTGAGCGCCCTTGCCTCTCGAATCCCGATAGCCAATGCGGCCGCCAACCCGAATACGATCGTTGAATGCCCTAAAGAAAAGAAAAAGCCGACGGACAGCGGACGTTTCCCATCGGTGAGGAGTTTCCGCGTCGTATTATCAATCGCGGCAATATGGTCCGCATCAAAAGCATGTCGTAGCCCCAACATATACGCCGTGAGGCCAAGACCCCAATCATAAACGCGATGGCCCAGGAGATAGTGGTGTGGCGCTACGAGAGCCCAGACAATGCCGATTCCGAGAATGTGCAATCCCAGAATCGTAGCCGCCATCCCTGTCAATTCCATCTGTTCGGACGTGTTTAATCGCGAAAGGAGCCGGTTCAAGCCGCCTCGTGCTCCGTTTTTTGTCACAAGATTTCCCTCCATTCAACAGTACGCACCATGCCAAACAAATTTGTGAACCTGGGGGATTGACATTGTCAATCCAACCCTACCGCTCTTCCCGGATGGGCATGCGGGCGTTGACACGAATCGTCTCAGGCACCCCGTGCCCGCCCAGCGATGAACGGCCCTCCGGTGGCTACACGCGGCAGACCATTCCAGGCCTGTCTGACCATGAGAAAAGCCAGGACCTTGACCCGGCGATCGACAGGAAATCGTGTCATGATATCCACTTTCCTGTCCTCGACCGAACCGGTAACCGTTACAAAATCAGCGCATTTCGTATGGCGCGCGGCACCCCCGCGACGCGGTCCCGAGAATACACAATAGGGACTCGTTACGTGACGACGGGCGGTCCCCGCCCTGCTCTAATCATCTAACCCTGACTGCCGGAGGGAAGCCCTGTCAGGCAGGATAGGCCCCCTTCCGGCATATCCCGTCAACTAAGGCCCAAATTGCGCACGAATACCGTATCGTAGTAAGGTTCTAAATCGTGCGCCCAGGCGCGCACGATCGCATCCGGATAGGGAGGTACCGCCGCCCATGCGGAGTCCAGTAACGCATTATGGGAAACGAATTGTTGCAACACATAGCGGCGGCTCCCCATCAAATCCTGAGCCAACGCCCGAAGGTCCTCCCAACCCACGATTCCCGGG
>JAKADJ010000129.1 GCA_021820645.1 Bacillota bacterium | reverse complement strand
CACGCGATCCTCCCAACGTAGATGGGTGGCCCAATAGACATGATGTGCCGTAACGATCTGGTATGTTGTCTTCATGACCCTATGGTGCCCCTTCGCAGAGGCTTTTATCGGGCCTTTTGGCAAGCCAGGAGAAATTTGGCCGCAATCCGTCCCATAGCTACCTGATCCACCAAGAAGGTGTCATGACCCCAGGGTCCGGCCAAGTTTTCATAGTGCACAAAGACGCCCAGGGAGCGCATCCATTCTGCCTGCTGCTGGATTTCTTGCCACGGATATAGCACGTCGCTTAATATTCCAATCATCCAGACCGGAACCCGGTCCAGACTACGCACCCGATCGGCTCCAAGGTCAAATCGATCCATCGCGTCGGTGAGACAGAGATAGGTGTTGGCGTCAAACCGACCAACCAATTTCTGGCCCTGATACCGCAGGTAGGACGCCACCTGAAACTCTTGGTGATCGGGTGACTGATAGTAGCGTCCAAACTTTTGCTGCATCGATTCTGGGCTCTGGTAGGAAATCATGTCGGCCATTCGGGCCACCGCCAGGCCCCAGGCGGGTCCTTCTTCATTCATGTAGTAATGGCCGCCGGCAAACCGTGGGTCGCCCAAAATCGCAGACCGCCCTACCGTATGAAACGCAATCGCCCACGGTGAGTGCGTCGTTGGTGCTCCCACCGCCAACACCCCCTTAACCATTTCGGGGTAGCACGATGCGTAGGCTAAGGCGAGCATCCCCCCCATCGAGCCCCCGACCAAGATATAGGGCTTTTCGAGATTAAGGGCTTCCAGTAATCGATGCTGCGCCCGAGCCATATCAAACAAAGTAAGCGAGGGAAAGTCTCCCCCAAATGGCGTGCCATCTGGGGTCCACGAACTGGGACCGGTCGAGCCCATAGCCCCACCCAGGACATTGCTGGCCACCACGTGATACTGGTGCAAGTCAATCCCCTTGCCGAATCCTACCACACCATCCCACCAGCCGGCTTGGTCTCGATAGATGTGCCGCGATACGTGACTATCACCGGTCAGGGCATGGAAAATCACGACGGTGGGGTTGATCGCTTGTCCCCATTCTTCGTAGGCCATCAGTAGTCCTGGCAAGATCCTTCCCGAATCCAACACAAACGGGTCTGCCCATTCTTGAAATTGGAGGCGAGTCCCCGGAAACCCTTGCTGCTGTTGCCACGGCCAGGTCGCGTAGGGATACTTGGTAAGTTTCATTGCTCTATGCTAGCACAAATGACGCCACGCTTTAATCTTCCGCGATCAATTCGGTTTGCCGAAGAGATGAAAGATAAAAATTTAATCCAGGTGCCCTTGACATCCTCAAGGTTCCCGTATTACTCTAATTTTTAAATTTATCGCTGTATTCGACGATGATAGGGCATATAGCAGTGAGGCTTCCCCAAAGCGAGCGGTAGCAGGTGAAAGGCCGCGAGAACCTATTGCTTTCCCAGCCCTGGAGTTCCCCAATCCGGCGGACGCCTTCCGTTAGCCAAGGCAACAAGTGATAGTGGGTTCCCCACTATAACTAAGGTGGTACCACGTCATCCCGATGCGTCCTTAGGCGCGCGGGAATTTTTTATGTCCAGTGTTAAAGCGCAAAGGAGGCGTTGGTCATGGACCAAAAACGTTTAGTCATCATTGGGTCCGGGAATTTGGCACATGCCTTAGGCAGCCGCTGGCTTTTTTCGCCGCATGTGGCCAACTTGAGCATGCTGGCTCGCTCTCAAAGATTCATGTCTCAAGACTGGAACGGACAACTTAAGAGCCGGGTTACGTTCGACGCCAGTGTTCTTAAGCAAGCCCAAGTCGTGGTGCTCGCGGTCAAACCGAAAGATGCCCTGGCCGCCCTCGGTCAGGTTGAGAGCTATCTCGCCGATTCTGCCATCCTGATTTCCGTGGTTGCCGGGGTCTCGATTGCCAAAATCCGCGCCGTGATTCCCAAAGCCGGAATCATTCGCACTATGCCTAATATTTGTTCCGAGGTGGGACGTTCCGTGACCGGGTACAGCAGTGACGGGGTTTCGGAGGAAGACCTTAGCCATGCCGTAACGCTGTTACGAGAACTTGGTGACATCGTACAAACCCCGGAGGCATCGCTCGACCCGATGACCGCCCTTTTCGGAAGCGGTCCCGCCTATGTCCTGGAATTTCTTACGAGCATTATCAACAGCGCGGTCACTTTGGGCCTGGATGCGGACTTATCCCGTCAATTAGCCCTGCGCATGGTGGTGGGGACTAGCGAGTTGGCGCTGACCGAAAAGCACCACGCCTTAGAAGATATTCAGTCCCGTGTGGTCTCTCCGGGCGGCACCACCGAAGCCATGCTCCGGGTTTTACACACCCAAGGCTGGCCACAAATCATGGAGGCGGCCCTACAAGCGGCAGGCAATCGCGCCACCGAACTGGGTCGTGAGGCCGCCGGCGGAGTCCCTCGCCGCTAGGCTAGGATCGCGCTACTAGGGCGACCGCCAAGGCTCCGGCCAACCCCGAATCCTGACCGAGCCCTGCCAACACAATCTCGGTGGTGCGATATAGCGCGGGCATGCTAAAGGATTCGGTGTGTTGCACGAGTAGCGGCAACAGCATGTCCCCATTGGCCATCACGCCGCCTCCCAAAACAATCCGTTCCGGGTTCAAGAGATTGACCAAAAACGAGAGACCCTGACCTAGATACCGGGTCATATCCTGGATCATGGACTGGCATACCGGGTCGCCCGCCTTGGCGCCGGCAAACACGGTAGGCGCCTCGATCGCGTCCTGCCTTTTTAGATAGGGGCTCAGGTCGCGTCGTTCCGTGGCGATCCGCGCCAACGCGGTTCCCGACGCTAAGGTTTCTAAGCATCCTCGCTGCCCACAATGACACGGCGGCCCATCCGGTATCAGGACCAGATGGCCTAATTCGCCGGCATTGCCGCGCCCGCCACTATAGAGTTGGCCATTGACAATGATGCCGGATCCAATTCCGGTCGACACCGTTACGTATGCCATGTGAGACGTCCCGCGACCAGCCCCGAACATCCATTCCCCCATTCCGGCAGCGGTCGCATCGTTTTCCACCCGACACGGCACATGAAGCCGGGTTTGGAGTCCCGACGCCAGGTTAATGCCTTCCCATCCCGGCAGATTTGCCGTCTTTAACAAGGTGCCGCGATCCAGCGGCCCGGGCGACCCAATCCCGACTGCGGCAATGTCCGCTGGCCGCAACGCGGGACCCGGACCGTTGTCGGCACACAGGGATCGGACCGCTTCGGCAATGCGGTTCAAGCCATCTTCCCCTCGAGGCACCTCGTCCGTGGGAAAGCGCGTTTCTCGGAGAATCTTTCCCTCGGTGTTACCAATCCCTACCGCAATCTTGGTGCCTCCAATATCCACGCCCGCAAAGTACGCCACCTTATCCACTCCCCACGGTTTTTTCATCCGTGTCTATAATGGGCGAAGTTGCCATTTGATACAAGGACGACTACAATTCGGGATAGAACCTACGAGTATAGGGCGCTCGTAAATACGCATAGTATTGCCGAACCTCTTTAACCTACCCTAAATCCCCCATAAGGAGACAACGCATGGACCAAACAAATTTGGATCTCTTGTCGATTACAACGATCCGCACCCTCGCGATGGATGCGGTCGAAAAGGCCCAATCAGGTCACCCCGGTCTCCCCATGGGAGCGGCGCCCATGGCCTACACCCTCTGGACCCAATATCTCCGGCATAATCCGCAAAACCCCCATTGGGCCAACCGAGATCGCTTCGTCCTGTCCGCTGGTCATGGCTCGATGTTGCTCTACGGGTTATTGTATTTAACTGGCTACGACCTGAGTTTGGATGACTTAAAACATTTCCGGCAGTTTGGCTCCAAGACACCGGGACATCCTGAATACGGTCACACCGCCGGTGTGGAAACCACTACCGGCCCGTTAGGCCAAGGATTTGCCACCGGGGTTGGCATGGCTATTGCCGAACGTTTCTTGGCAGCCCGTTATAATCGCTCTAACTTCCCGATTATCGACCACTACACCTACGGATTGGTCTCCGACGGCGATCTCATGGAAGGGATTAGTGCGGAAGCCGCCTCACTAGCCGGGCACCTCGGACTGGGCAAACTTATTTACCTTTACGACGATAATCACATCTCCATTGAAGGCAATACCGATATTGCCTTCACCGAAGACGTTCTAGCCCGTTTCACCGCCTACGGATGGCACACCGATCGGGTCAACGACGGCAATGATCTCGCCGCAATTACAAACGCCATCAAAACAGCACAATCCGAGTCCACGCGTCCGAGCCTCATTGCGGTGCGCACCCACATTGGATACGGGAGTCCCAATAAGCAAGACTCGGCCAAGGCCCACGGATCGGCGCTCGGCGCCGAGGAGGTTCGCTTAACCAAAAAAGCCTATGGCTGGCCCGAAGATCAGTCATTTTATGTGCCCGACGCCGTATTAAGCCACATGCGCCAATCGGTGTCGAACGGCAACGAATGGGAAGCCGAGTGGAACCGTCTCTATCGGAAGTGGTCTGATACATACCCCGAGCTAGCCCAAGAATTGGACCGGGTGCTGGCGGCAGAGCTACCATCGGACGCCTTTGCCGACTTGCCGCAATACGACGTCGGCACCAGTTACGAAACCCGAACCGTGTCCGGTCAAGTACTTAATGCACTCGCCCCTCACCTGCCCACCTTAATCGGCGGATCGGCAGATCTCGCGAGTTCCAACAACACCCACTTGGATGGGTATGCCTCTTTTGGCTCCACTACTCCTGAGGGACGCAACTTGCATTTCGGAGTGCGCGAACACGCCATGGGTGCGGCCTTGAACGGGATGGCCCTACATGGTGGGGTTTATCCTTATGGTGCCACCTTTTTGATTTTTTCGGATTATATGCGAGGGGCTATCCGCCTTTCGGCCTTAATGCGACAACCGGTGACCTATATCTTTACCCATGACTCGATTGGATTAGGGGAAGACGGACCCACGCACCAGCCCATTGAACAACTAGCCTCGCTCCGAGCCTTACCGAACCTTTACATGATTCGCCCCGGCGACGCCAACGAAACCCGAGAAGCCTGGAAGATCGCGCTCACGAGTCCACATCATCCGGTCGCCATGGCCCTGACTCGCCAAAAGATCCCGACCCTAACCACCCCGGAACTCAGTCAAAACCTAAAATACGGAGCCTATATTCTCGAACAGAACCATGATGAACCGGAGCTCATCTTGATGGCCACCGGTTCCGAATTGTCCCTCTGCCATGAGGCGTATCAGAAACTCGCGGAATCGGGACACCGGGTGCGCGTAGTAAGCTTCCCGTGTTGGGAAATTTTTGAAGAACAGCCGCCCAGCTACCGGGATACTGTGTTGCCCCCCAAGGTCACTAAGCGCGTGGCTGTTGAGGCTGCCTCTCCCTTCGGATGGGAGCGCTACGTGGGTTTAAGGGGCGCCGTGATCGGTATGAACGGATTCGGAGCCTCCGGTAACATTAAGGATCTCATGGAGCATTTTGGATTTACGGTGGAAAACCTGCTTAAAGTCGCCACCAGAATCTTGAACGAGTCTCATTAGAGCCAGAGGAGGTATTGCGGATGGGCAATCCGATTACGGAAATCAACAGGATCGGTCAAAGTATCTGGTATGACAACATCCGCCGGGGGCTCTTGAAGTCTGGGGAGCTCCGGGATCTGATCGCAAACGGGATTAGCGGAGTAACCTCGAACCCGACTATTTTCGAAAAAGCCATTGACGGATCCACTGACTACGATGCCGCCATTCGTGAACTCGTGGCATCCCATCGCACCTTAGAAGAAATTTATGACACCCTAACGATGGACGATATTGCGGCTGGGGCAGACCTGTTACGTCCCGTATATGACCGCACCAATGCCCATGACGGGTATATCAGCATCGAGGTGCCGCCAACCTTAGCGGCTAATACCGAATCCACCATCGTCGAGGCACGACGCCTATTTCATACTCTCGGACGTCCCAATATTATGGTTAAAGTGCCCGCCACTAAAGAGGGGATTCCAGCGATTCGCCAACTTATTCGTGAGGGCATTAATGTCAATGTCACCTTGATCTTTAGCCTACACAGCTATCGCCAAGTCATCAACGCGTACTTATCCGGTCTCGAAGACCGCATGGCCGAGAATTTACCGGTAGAACGCATTGCTTCCGTGGCGAGTTTCTTCGTCAGTCGGGTTGATACCCTCGTCGACAAGATGATTGCGGCCCAAAACTTGGCGCCGCAATTGGCCGGTAAGGCGGGCATCGCCAACGCCAAATTAGCGTACAAGCTCTACCTTGAGCAGTTCGGGTCCGAACGCTTTGGCCCTCTGAAAGAAAAAGGCGCAATGGTCCAAAGACCGCTTTGGGCCTCTACCAGTACGAAAAATCCAGATTACCCCGATCTTATGTACGTGGACGCCCTCATCGGCCCCGATACTGTGAATACCTTGCCTCCACAAACTGTCAGTGCGGTGCTGGACCACGCCAAAGTGGCCCGCACTGTAGACCAAGGGTTTGAAGAAGCTGAAGCACACCTTGCAGCCCTAGAAGAGTCTGGCATCTCGATGG
>JAKADJ010000128.1 GCA_021820645.1 Bacillota bacterium | reverse complement strand
GATCTTGGTGGGGGATCCGCAAGCCGAGGCCCGCCTCACGGAGTTCGGTAATCATTTGGGCTTGGCGTTCCAAATTGTGGATGATATTTTAAATGAAATAGGAGACTCGAGAAAAATGGGAAAAGCCACGGGTACGGATCGCATCTTAGGTAAGGCCACCTATCCGCAACTGGTGGGCATGCAACAGGCACGAGAGCTGGTGCTGCAGCACCGGGACATGGCACACCGGGCGCTCGGTAAGAGCAGCGAGGCATCTCTATTGCGGGATTTGATAGACTTTACCGTAGACCGCCACTGGTAGGCCCAAGGGAGGAATCAGGCATGGGATTGAACTCGATGACACTACCCGAAGACGTGCGAAAGCTGACGATCCCCCAGCTCGAGCGATTATCTAAGGAACTACGTCAAACCATTATCGAAACCACAGCACGCACCGGAGGACACATTGGTGCCAGTTTGGGAACCGTCGAACTCACGGTGGCCTTACATCGGGTATACAACACTCCACATGACAAATTGGTGTGGGACATCGGACACCAAGCTTACGCGCACAAGTTGCTGACGGGGCGCTTAGGGTCGTTTTCGACGATTCGGCAACTTGGCGGCATATCGGGATTTTTGAAGCAACGCGAAAGCCCTTACGATATCTGGGAAGCAGGACATGCCTCAACCTCGCTGTCGGCCGCACTGGGGATGGCAAAAGCTCGTGATTTGACCCAGCAGGATTACCGGGTTGTCGCGGTGATTGGGGATGGGGCGCTTACGGCCGGTATGGCGTGGGAAGCCCTTAACCAAATTGGGCATTTGAAGACGCCCATGGTAGTCGTGGTGAATGATAATTCCATGTCGATTGCGCCAAACGTTGGGGCTTTTTCCCGATACTTGACCGACTTGCGATCGGCGCCAGCATACTACCGACTGAAACAAGAAGTCGAAAGCTTACTCGACGGGATACCAGTATTCGGGAGTCCTATCAAACGAACGGTGGAGCGTCTTAAGGACCTAGCCCATTACGCCATGGTGGCTGGAAATGTGTTTGAAGAACTAGGTTTTCGCTATTTTGGTCCGGTAGCCGGCCATAGTTTTGATGATTTGATTCCTGTTTTGGCCCATGCCCGCGAGGTCCAAGAACCGGTGGTGGTCCATGTTATTACGCAAAAGGGGAAAGGGTATCGGCCGGCGGAAGAAAATCCCGGCGTGTTCCATGGCCCCGGCCCTTTTGAAATTGATAGCGGACGTTTCATTAAAAGCTCGGAACCCCCTTCGTACAGTCAGGTGTTTAGTGAAACCCTAATTCAACTAGCCAAAACGCATCCCAACATTGTGGCTATAACGGCCGCGATGCCCGATGGCACTAAGTTGGATAAGTTTGCGGAACACTATCCCGAGCGTTTCTTTGACGTCGGGATAGCCGAACAGCATGCAGCCACGTTTGCAGCCGGACTCGCCTTATCTGGCATGCGCCCGGTATTTGCGGTGTACAGTACGTTTTTACAACGCGGCTACGATCAGTTGGTGCATGACGTCTGTCATCAGAACTTGCCCGTGGTGTTTGCAGTGGATCGAGCGGGATTAGTCGGTGCAGACGGGGCCACCCACCAGGGCGTATTCGATATCAGCTTTCTTCGTGCTATTCCCAACTTGGAAATCGCGATGGGTAAGGATGAAGAGGAATTACGAAGCCTATTAGTGGGAGCGATTGAGCGTCCGCATCCCGTGGCGATTCGTTACCCCCGGGGTTCAGGGAAAGGGCAGCCCGTTAGGGATCCGATTCCAACCATCCCATGGGGGCGGGGCGAGTGGACTCATCGCGGCACGGATTTGACGATGGTGGCTTTTGGGCCCATTTACTACACGGCACTAGCTGCGCGCGACATTCTTCTGTCGCGAGGCTATTCGGTGGGGTTAGTGAATGCCCGGTTCGTTAAACCCTTGGATGTTGACCTCTTAACCAACGTGGCGGCAAGCTCTCGCGCCATCATGACCATAGAAGAGCACGTAGTGGCGGGAGGCTTTGGTAGTGCCGTGAACGAATGGGCCCAAAGCGTGCGTCTGACAACTCCGATCCGCAACGAGGGACTTCCCGATGAGTTCATAGACCATGGGCCGGTTAGCTATTTCTTAAACTTATACGGTTTAGACACCGATGGGTTGATCAAGAAGGCCGAGTCGTGGATCACTGAGCTCAAAACGGTGTCCGCGACGCGAGATCGCCAGCCGTGACTAAGACCCGACTCGACCGACGGATGGTCGATAGCGGGATGGTCGCTACCCGCTCTAAAGCCCAGGCGCTGGTTCTTGCGGGCCAAGTGAAAGTCAATGGTCGCCGTGAGACGAAGGCAGGAGCCATGGTTCAAGATACCGACGTACTCACCATTGACGGACCCAAATTGCCCTACGTGAGCCGGGGAGGCTTGAAGCTTGCCCATGCTTTAGATCGCTTTTCGATTGATCCCACGGGCTTTGATGTTGTGGATGTAGGAGCCTCCACAGGAGGATTTACCGACTGTTGGTTACAACAGGGAGCGCATGTGGTTTATGCTGTGGATGTGGGGTACGGCCAACTAGACTGGCGCTTGCGCGGTGATCCTCGCGTCATCGTGCGGGAGCGGCTCAATGCCCGGTGGCTTACGTTAGGGCAGTTGGATCGGACGGAACCACTCAACGCGGCGTCGATTGACGCCTCCTTTATTGGAATTGGGCTCCTCTTGGCGCCGCTACATAGCATGCTAGCGCCAGATGGGGCCGTTATCGGCTTAATTAAGCCACAATTCGAAGCGGGTCCGAGGCACTTGAGTAAGCACGGGGTGGTCCGAGATCCTGTCGTCCATCGCGCGGTGCTTGAAGCGGTGGTGCAAAAGGCCTTCGATCTCGGCTATCACATCGCGGGGATGGCGGTCTCGCCGATTCGGGGGCCCGAGGGCAACATCGAATTTTTGGGATACTGGACCTTGAAAGCAGCTAATGCAATAGAGGTTGACTTGAATCGCGTGGTAGATGAGGCGTGGCAGGGGGCGTCGGAATGAGCCGTGTTCTGGTGTGGCCAAATCCCGAAAAGGACCAGGTCCGCGGGTTGATTGGACAGATGGCAAAATGGTTTGAACTGCATCAGGTTACCATGGCGATTCCCCAAGATTTGGCGGACTTGGTCGGGTTTTCAGAGTTTGGGCTGGCCTGGGATCAAGTGAAAACCGAGCCCATTGATGGGATAGTAGTTCTTGGGGGGGACGGAACCCTACTCCGAGCAGCCAAAGAGCTTGCCGAGTTAGAACGCCCACTGTTAGGGGTGAATTTGGGGCATCTTGGGTTTTTGACGGAAGTCGAGGTTCCTGATCTATTTGTCGCGTTGTCGAGTATGTTGGGTCATGAATACCTTATAGACGAAAGGCGGCTCCTATCGGCCAAGGTCTTCCGGGACGGGAAGGAATTGGCGAGCTTTGATGCCATGAATGACGTGGTGGTCGCGAAGGGTCCGTTTGCACGCTTGATTAATCTAGAAACCTTTGTGAATAACGCCTATGTGACGACCTATCCTGCGGACGGACTTATCATCGCGACTCCGACCGGTTCCACCGCCTATTCACTCTCGGCCGGAGGCCCGATTTTATCGCCGGACCTCAGCGTCATGGTCGTTACCCCGATTTGCCCCCATTCGTTTTTCGATCGTTCGATTGTGGTGGATGGGAGCCGGCAAATTAAAATTCGAATTCGGACCATTCATCGTGATACATTGGTTACAATTGACGGACAAGAAGGCCATCCGCTCGAAGATGGTGACGAAGTGGTGGTACAAACCAGTCCTACGATAATTCGCCTCATGCGTCGGCCCGGCTGGAGTTTCTTTCATGTGTTGCGGGGCTGGAGGAAGGGACATTAGATGAGTCAGGAGAAAAGGGTACGCCAAGCCATGATTCGCCGGTTGATCGAGGATCACGTGGTCAGTACTCAAGAAGAACTATCCGCCCTATTGGCCAGCCGCGACCTGGCCACCACCCAAGCCACCATTTCTCGAGATATCAAAGACTTGGGACTCATCAAAGTGCCTTCGGAAGAAGGGCACCGCTATGCGCTACCACCCGATACCTCGGGCTTGGTGGGATCGCGGGACAGGCTTTTACGGTTGCTGCGAGAAGTGGTGGTGAGTTTTACGGTCAGCGAGAATTTGATCGTCGTCAAAACCCTACCGGCTGGTGCCAACGTGGCTTCTGAGGTAATCGATGGTATGGGCTGGCCCGAATTAGCCGGAACCCTGGCCGGTGAAAACACGGTGTTGGTGGTAGCCAAGAGTGCTAAAGATGCCCCGATCCTGGCCGAAAGACTAGAAGCCTTACGATAGAGCATACTGAGGAGTGACATATGCTAAGCGCATTGGTGGTGGAAAACTTTGGACTATTTCAAGAGGTCGCTGTTGAGTTTGGGCCGGGCTTTAATGCGATTACGGGCGAATCCGGATCCGGGAAAAGTTTGCTATTTTCCGCGATAAGTTTCGCGCTAGGCGGCCGCGCCACCGATTACGTGGGGCTTTTTAGTGACAGTACCCGGGTCCGATTAACCTTCTTGGTTGGCGAGCATCACGCCGTATTTAACGACTTAGCTGACATAGGTATTGAACCCGACGATTGGCTGGTCGTGCAACGTGATTTGTCTCGAGAGGGCAGGAGCACCTATCGGGTGCAGGGGCAAGTGGTGCCGGCGCAGACGGTGCGCCAAACTATTACCGGTCTTTTGAACATTACCGGGCAGCACCAATCCATGCGTTTGGCCGATCCGGATACTCTTTTAGGGTGGGTAGACCGCATAGCAGGGCTCGACCCACTGCGCCACGAGGTGCTAGAACGCTACCGGCATTGGCAAACAGCTCTGCAATCTCTCGTTAGATTGCAAGAAGCCGGGAGGCATCCCGACGAAGTAGCCCGGCTGCGGATCGTGGCCGAAGATGTGGCCGGAGCCGCCATTATGGCCAACGAGGACCAGGAGCTCACACAAGAATTGGCCCGATTACGCCAAAGTCAGCAGCTTGTAGACGAGTACCAGGGAATCTTAAGACTGCTCGAGCAAGACGAGCACGGCGTACTTCCGACCCTGGGGCGCCTGGTGCGGGCCCTGGACCATCTTAAGGGATTGGATGAAAGTCTTCAGAGCGCCGTGGAACTTATTGAAAGTGCGATGACGAGCACACAGGAAGCTGAGTGGGCGCTTAACCAATGGCACGATAAGCTTAACCTCGATCCAGATCATCTGGAGCAAGTTGAAAGGAGAGCGGACCTGCTGGCTCGCCTCAAACGCAAGTATGGCCCATCCTTAGAAGAGGTTGTCGAAGCGGGCAACGCCGCGAGTGCCACCATCTCGGAGCTAGATAACTTGGCATGGGAGTCAGACCGCCAAGAAATCGCCACCCACGAGGCCTTACGCCGTTACGAAGAGGCTGCAGAAAATTTGTCGGTGGCTCGCAGTACAGCGGCCAAGTCACTCGGTGGCGAGATCGCGTCGCTTTTGGAAGACATGGAGATGCCCGGGACGCGCCTATTTTTGAATATAAGCCGAGCCCCTTATGGGCCAACCGGATGGGACAAGATGGAGTGCGAATTTTCCGCGAATCCGGGAAACCCGCCACGTCCCCTGTCCAAAGTGGCGTCTGGCGGCGAATTGTCGCGGATTGCCCTGGCGATGGCGGTGGTGGAAGGGGATAGAGGATCGGCAACTCTGGTTTTAGACGAATTGGACGCAGGATTAGGGGGCGGCGGAGCCGAGCGGGTTGGGGCGCTCTTGGCTAAACTAGGACAAAGTCGGCAAATTTTGGTGATAAGTCATCAACCCACCGTGGCCGCGAGAGCCGCGTGTCATGTGATGGTCTCCAAGACGGTTCTGGAGCAAAGCACCGAATCCCATGCGATGGTGTTGACCGCGGGAGCCCGGGAACGCGAGATTGCGCGAATGTTAAGTGGGAATAAGGAATCTCTCGCCTTGGCCCATGCGCGACAATTATTGGCCAGGGAGGTGAGCGGTGCATAGTACTTGGCAATCAATCCTGACCCACATTAACCGCCCTTTGGTGGTGGCCTTGGTGGCGGCTGGATCGGCGCAACTTTTAAAATTTGTCTTGTACATTTGGTACCGCAAGCGGGCCCGATTTGAGCGGCTTTTTGGGGCGGGTGGAATGCCTTCTTCACATTCCGCGATGGTTGGGGCATTGGCCGCGTCCATCGGGTTTGAGGCGGGATTCCTATCTCCTTTGTTTGCGATTAGCTCCGTTCTGGGAATTATTGTATTATACGACGCCATAGGCGTCCGGCGCACGGTAGGGTTGCAATCAAAGTATTTAAATCGGGTGAGCGACACCGACGATTTTCCCGAATTTGTCGGCCATACGCCCATCGAAGTGTTGATGGGGGCACTTTGGGGCATCTTGCTCGGCATCGGGTTTTACCGACTGTGAGGGAGACATCATGCGGGTTTTAATTTCGAGTTTGCCCATCGGTACCGGCCACGATATTGCAGCTCAGGCCTTGGCTGAAGCAGCTTTTCAACAGGGATGGCAAGTTGAATTCTCTAACCATCTAGTGGCCGCGGCCCGGATGGAAACCGGCCTCAATTT
>JAKADJ010000127.1 GCA_021820645.1 Bacillota bacterium | reverse complement strand
ATGCAAGTTCCTCTAGTAGCCGGGCGGTGTCCCCTTGGAGCTCTTGAAACGCTGGGGATCGTCGATAGTCATTGACATAATCCCGAAAGCGAACGAGTCCCCGGGACGCCAAGGAGACGTGCATCAAGCCGGCCCCGAATTCCTCAACGGCAGTACAGTAGGTTTGTACCGCATCACGAAACCATGCCGCCCGTTGATACGGATAATAACGCTTTTGAGCTCCATCTAGTTGGTCTCGCATAAGGCGTAGATGTCTCCCAAACGCGTCGACCAGGCTCAACACGTCGGGATGTTCGAGATCTTTTAGGATCTCTTGCCGATACGAAATGGCATCAACATCGTGCAACGGTGTATAGAAAAACGGTATTAAATCATATTCGCTCCGACCCCGAGTCATCGCGGCCACCACTTGATCCAGATTTAAATCGGCAAAAAAGGCCGGCTCTTGTGCCGTCTCTACATCTTGAGCGTCCTCCGGCCGAACAAAAAGCATGCTAAGAGACGTCATGTTCGTCCCGCTCCTTTCCATGTAGTCGTCTGAGCCACTGAGCCGCCGATTCTAGCCACAAGACAGACCACGCACAAAAATAACACCCCCCCGATTGAGTAGGTGTTATTATCCCTGAATAATACGGGCATTTCTGGTAATGTTCTGGCCAACACCATGACCTACCGCTAGTAATATCTATGGAATTTATTATGACAGAATCCCGGCCCTGTTACAAGCCGAGTACCGTGGCCGCTATTCTTGGGGACCAGCCCCCTTACAATGGCATTTCGAGTAATTTTGTATGTATCTAATTGCCGTCCACCCTTGCACTATCCCGAAATATGGGTTACCATTATTTCATTATATTGTGTAGTGGCCATGGAGCTGGCCATACTGTGCCGAGAGGCTAATGGCTCCTGATCTTAGACGATCAGGAGCCATTTTTGCGTGATTTTTAAGAATGAGGAGGATTCTAGCGTGACTCAACTAATCGGCGTTCGTTTGACCACCCCGGTTTTCTCTTGTAACTTGTGGCTCCCTTGCCCCGAGACTGAAAACGCCCCACAGGCCATCGACCGACTGGTTTTTGACGTTGTTAATGCGATTAGCCAGATCGATCCTGATCTGAGCGATGCCATTGAAATATCGGAATACCAGTATTGGCCCCCGCTCAATGGCCTTGTGGAAATTTAACTGGCCATCACTCACAACCTACTGATCCGGAACGGGACCAGACCTGTGTTGACGCGGGCTCAGAATCCATCAAAGGAGTGCGCCAGATGACAAACCCATTTAGATACGGGATACAACCCATCGAAAACCACGAAATGATTTTTACGCACACCCCAATCGGTGCCTTATGGAACCAGTGGAACAACGACTGGTTACGTAGGATTGGGGTTGTAGCGGTGGTCGATCACCGCTATGCTCTAATGGGCATTCTCAGGCCGCATGACATATTGCACCACCTAATTCAACAAAGCGCAACGGTGCACCATCTCTGGCCATACACCCATGTTGTGGAACATTCCTGGGCCGACCGGTTAGACCATTTTGACGAAACTCCCGCGGGGATCCTCGTTCGCGAACCCGACGAAGAGTGGAAACCCAGCGTCCATCTCTTTGCACGACATCGTACTGAGGTCATCTGGCTTGCCGGTCCCGACGCCATCTTGTATGGAAAAATCACGTGGGAAAGCTTTAGCCACTACCTCGCATCACAGGAACCGTGAGATCAGCGTGGGACTATGCCCTTGGTCCCACGTTGTGTTCCGGGCTCTACAATTATTCTCCCCCGGAATTCGCTTTGGGTCGTATTACCCTCAGCTTACGCCGCCTCCACCATGCCTTAAGTCGGGATACCCAAGGCGCCTTAATGGCAATCCACGCGGCGAGAGGGATGATCCCCACTAGACTCAAGGGAATGGGGCCCACTTCATAAAGATGATTCATCCCATGCCTTTGGTGCCAGAGTATTATGGCCACGAAGATTCCACTAACCACTAGCGGCAAGAGTGCCACAACCAGTGGGATTGATTGCCATACCGATTCCGTTCCCGATTCTAGCGAATGCTTAAGATGCCTTACACCATGCCTTGTGGGTTCCGTAAGATCACCCCCGGGACCTGCGTGAGTCAAACGACTATCTCTATGACGATCCCTGGCGCACCAGAGCCCTGACTCGATTTAAGAAACATCCGTGTGCACTAACCCGTCCATCGTTAAACGACACCCGGATAGCAATCCGCGCCCCCGCTATCACCAAGAACATCATACCGTAGTCGAAGCCTGCCCAGGGGCATCACATGGCGACGATTTCCCTCTCAAAGCCTAAACGCGTCTCGCGCTACGTTCTCAGTGTCGCCACCAGTCGATTAGGATGCAGCAATAGTTCCAGTGCGTGTTCGGCACTCGCCACCCAAATATCCGCCTCTAACATTGATGTGACGGATGCGCCTTCGGCACCGATAATCCCGATAGCCAAGTCTGCGGCACGAAACATCTTCTGGTCATTGGCCCCGTTGCCGATGGCCGCTACTCCCCCCGGGATCCCTGTCACTAAGGTTTCTTTATCGAGACCACTCTGAACCACCTCAAGCCGAAGCCCAAGCCGATGAGCGAAATAGGAAGCTGTTCCGAACGTATCGGCGGTCGCGAGAATCGTCTCATATTGCCGTGCCAGATCATAGAGCAACGCTTCGACGGACAAGTTTACCTTGCCATCCACTGCCAATGTCCCGTTGAAATCCAACACCACGGTATCTAGTTCTAAAATTCCCCGCCCCGGTATATCGATCGTCATGCGATTTCCTCCCGCCAATTGATTACTCCAGGTGCAAACCCCAGCGTTGCACACGAGACCGATCACGAAGCGACCCGCTTAGCCCGCCAATGTGCCATTCCGTGACTTGGACATTTGCCAGTATCTCAAACAATGCATAATTTAAACTGGCCCCCCAACTGGACCAAATACTATCCCACTCTGCCGCCTGACTGACCGAAGCGTTCGCACCACGGTCATAGCCTAGACCCAACATTATAAGAAGGATGCTGTCTTGGACGGTTTGGGGTTCTTCCAAAGCCATGCACTCCACGCCGGGAATTGCCGGCGACAATGCTCCATAGGGTTCGGATTGGGTCCATTCGACCAAGTTTCGTTCTTCTTGTAGGCGCCATCGATAAAGCCACACCGCCTCTTCCCAATGAAACCACTTTTCGGCCCAATCCGTGATGTGCTGAGCCCAAAATCCAGGAAATCCCGTCACCCTTGGTCCACCTAGATGCGCGGCCCCGACCTGCAGTAGCCTACTCCAATTCAACGGTGGTTGGATCCCCGCGATCCGGTCATAAATCTGCTCTGGGATTCTAATCCATGAAGTTTTACGACCCCCCCAACTCTGCAACCGGATAATCGATGAGTGCAAAGATTGGTCGGCGCCAATCCAGTGCTGACAGGCATCCAGCCACCGCGTATCATGCCACCATTGGGGATTATCCAATCCCCATAGAGCAAGATGCCAACGCTGTTCTGCCAGGAGCCGTTCTTCGACCTGAATCGCAGCCTCTACATCACTTAGGTTCCAATACGCACTCAAGGCCGTTTGCCGCACCATAATATCCCGATCGCCCTCAAATATCATGGCACATAATGCCGCCCGCGCATCGGCATGACCTTGCCTCCCCATTAACCAGGCCCATCTACACCACTCATACGGTTCTGCCGTGCCTGAAGGGATTGCCAGGTTCGGTGTCATCCCGCATATCTCCTCTCCCTTAAATGGCCTCCCGACCTATCGTGCCCATCAGAGTCACTCCAATCAGAGCAACACCTGCCTCGACTCCAAACCCGACCTGCGCATTTCCTGCCGTCCAGAGGCCCCCCATAATAATCCCGGAGGCGAGCTGGGCGCCCCCCCTCAGAGCGGCGATCTGACCCAACCCTTGCCCTCGGGTGGGAGCGGTGATGAGCCGTATAGTGGCCAATTTTTGGGCCACCTCGATGAGTCCGGTGGCCAATCCGGCCACCGCAAATAGGACAATCCACCACCCGATCCCACCCAATCCGACAAAGAAGCCCGCGATAACCAAGGTCCAAATGCCATATCCCAAGAGAAGCAATGGACGCCCTGGGATTCTATCCGACAACCATCCTACTGGATAAGAACTTAGGGCATAGATAGCATTATGTAACGCGTATAAGAGCAGCGCCAAGGTGTGAGCAGACACGGGGCCAACGGTTACGTGGCCTTGCCAGACCCTCAGAATAAAGAACGTGGGAGCCACGTAACCCATGGTAAAAATGAATGTGGCCCATCGATAACGGATAAAAGGTCGTCCCCATGCCACTGGCGGCGAATTTTTGACTGACGCAGCGGATATCGGAGACGGAGTCACTTTGCGCACTTTTAAAATCACCAGAACGGTAAGAATAGCCGGGACGGCGCTCCAAGCAATTAAGGTGCGCGGCGAGGCCAATGCGACCAAGACAGCGGCACCTAGGGGGCCCAACACCGCGCCCAAGGTGTCGAACATCTCGCGTAAGCCATAGGCCTTCCCCACAGATTCCTTAGGCACTTCTTCAGCGATATAAGAATCTCGAATCGGACCACGCGCTCCTCGGCCGCTCCAACCCACCGTACGCAGCAGTACTACCCAAGGCCACCAATAGACTAATGCGATCAACGCTTTTAGTCCCGTGAGGACATAGCCAATGACTAGCCAAAGATGCCGATACGTCTTGCGGTCATTGATTCTTCCTCCCCATAGAGCGGTCACCGCCTGTGCCAAATTCGAGATGCCTTCAGTCAACCCCAATGCCATCGCGGGTGCACCGAGCGAGAGCAAAAAACCAGGCAGGAGCGCGGTGACCATTTCATGTCCCCAATCCGAAAATAACGATGCAAATGAAAACGCCCACACATTCGAGGTGCGCCAAAGGCTCTTCGCGCGCCTCCCATTACTTCTTTGAGGATCCATGATGAGGCCTTCTTTCTTATCGTCTAGTGACCAAACGTCAGAGTTGCGTCGGTGCGCTTTGCCATGACCACCCCGCATAAGGCAGCTTGGAATCATGGGCTTCAATTAGAAGTAAGCGATTATATTTTGCTAGCCGCTCACCCCGGGCGGGTGCGCCGGACTTGACCTGTCCGGCCCCGATCGCCACTGCAAAATCAGCTAACGACGAGTCTACGGTCTCCCCCGATCGGTGAGAGACCACGGTATTCCAACCGGCTCGTTGCGCCATCGTTGCAACGTCTTTGGTTTCGGTCACGGTCCCAATCTGATTAAGTTTAATGAGCACCGCGTTAGCCGCACGGTCTTGTATGCCCCGAGATACTAGCACCGAATGCGTGACAAAAATATCGTCGCCCACTACTTGGCACCTCCGTCCCAAGCGTCCCGTTAAGCTTGACCATCCGGCCCAGTCATCTTCGGCTAATCCGTCTTCAATCGATATCAACGGGTACTGCCGTACCCAATTGGCATACTGATCAATCAACTGCTCGCTTTCCAACCAGGTTGAATTCCAGCGATAACGGGTGCCCTCCCGTAAGGAATTGGCCGCCACATCGATACCGATGGCTATATCGTCACCGGTTTGAAGTCCTACATCGTCAATGCTGCTCAACAGGAGTTGGAAAACTTCCTCGACCTCCGCGATTTGAGGCGCAAACCCACCTTCGTCCCCTACCGCGGTGCGATGACCAGCGGTACGGAGTCGGGCTTGGATCGCGTGGTAGACCTCTGTTCCCATGCGCATGGCCTCCGCAAAGGATGAGGCGCCTCCCGGGATAAGCAGAAACTCCTGGACTGGAATCCCGCTATCCGCATGCATCCCACCATTAATGACGTTAAATTGTGGGGTCGGGAGCACCGCCTGACCAGCACCCCAATAGTGATATAAAGGAACCTGATGGGCATGAGCCGCGGCATGTGACAGCGCCAACGATACCCCGAGAAGGGTGTTGGCACCGAGCCGTGATCGATCACTGGTACCATCTAACGCAATAAGTAAGCGATCCAATTCGTCCTGCTGGTCTACAGGGTATCCTTGTAAGCTCGGCCGAACAATGTCCTTAATCCGTTGCACCGATGAAGAGACCCCTTTGCCTGAAAATGCCTTATCTCCGTCTCGTAGTTCACGCGCTTCGAGTGAACCGGTGGAGGCGCCTGCCGGCACTTGGGCCATCGCCACCACGCCCGAATCCAACTCCACTTCGACCGCCAAGGTTGGCCAGCCTCGCGAGTCGAAAATTTGAAAGCCCTGAATGTCCTTAATTTGGAATGTTGCCATGTGTTATTCACCTCCCGTAGTGTGTTTAAGACGAAATCGTTTTTGGCTGTCCTCAATCAGCGTAGTGGCCACCCTGACGTCCTGAAAATTGCCCACCTGAGTGGTAATGCCTTGTAGCGTTTTATATTGCTCGAAGAAGTGCTGAATTTCGTGCAATCGATGAGGCCCGAGGTCCTCGCACCGCTTTACCTGCCTGTAGCGGGGATCGGTGTCCACCACACCCAAAATCTTGTGGTCAATACCATGTTCATCCTGCATCCAGAGGGCCCCAACAACCCGGGCCGAAACCTCAATACCTGGTAAGAGTGCAGTGGATCC
>JAKADJ010000126.1:4610-6686 GCA_021820645.1 Bacillota bacterium | reverse complement strand
AAGCTCCGGTGTCGCCGCATCAATGGCAATGTCTACCCGGTCTGCCCCGGCATCTCTGATAGCTTCGAGGTGCTCTCTGCGCTTAATTAAAGAGGCCGTGATGAGACCGGAAATGAGAAGATTGGTTTGGCGGTGAAACTTATCGATAATATCGATGGAATCCTGCAAAGACTGCCGATTGGCCAGCATTCCCACGCACAAACGGCGCATTTGATGTGGCACTTCGTTAGTTTTCGCAATCAGGGCGTCGACCTCATAGATCGGCCATTTCACGCGAATGAACGTAGTTTGGTCACGCGGCACGCGACGTTCCCGTGACACGCCACAATAAGAGCAGTTAGCCACACAATTCTCTTTGTAGGTCATCAAAATGTTCAGACCTCGCAATACGGTTTCGGAACGGGCAAACTTTCCTTTCTCCATCCCTAAGGTAATCGCCCCCGCCAACGACGTCATTACATAGTGAGGACTCTCCGGCATATCGGGGTCCATGGGTCTAGTTTCAATGATGGGCAATTCTTCTCGCGTCGCCATCCGTTATCGCCCCTCCTTTTTGGTCTAGCAAAGGTTTTTGCAACAAATTTACCCAATCTTCCTCGGTGACCCCAAGATATTTCGGGCCCGTCGCATAATGCTGTCGTACTCTTTGTAAGAGGGCATCTATCCGCATTGGTGCATCTTTAAGTAGGGCCTCCAAATCTAACACCGCGCGACTCGGTTCCACGAAGAAATCACCGGTGATAAATGCGCGCTGAATGCGTTGTCTCGCTTCGTCGAGCTGCAAAGACGCACGAATAAGCCCGCCTTGAGCCTTGTACGAAAATTCTTCCAGTCGGTAGGCTGTCCGTGGCGGCCGACGAAAGTCAATCCATGCCGAATCCCGATATTGACCTTCATTAGCTAGCCAATCTTCCTTTTCTTCTGAAGTTAGGGATCCGGGAACTAGTTCGACACCAAGCATAGTTTGTAGCGCATCCGCAATCGCCATCTTAACGTCTTCCATCGGCGGCGCCTGTCCAATTAATTCCGCCATAGTGACGATGCGTTCACGAAACGACTGGGTTACTTTATCGGTAAGTTTTTCGATCGGAAGCTTAAGGACTTTAAGCATGGTCATCACATCAAAGTCGACTAGTAAGGTGCCTTGATAGATCAAAGCCGAACCCCATTGGGTGCCGCCCGTTCCTGATATTTTTCTACCCTGTACTTCCACGTCGTTTACCGGGCGGAAATGAGCGGAAATCCCCCAACGTTTAAGGGCTTGAATGACAATTTCCGAAAGACGACGATAGATCACATCCGAATTGGTTGCAAATGGCTCGGCGTTTTGACCTAAACAGAGTTCCCATCCGAGTTGGCGGGTGTCCATATAGATAGCGCCGCCACCCGTAATGCGACGACCTAGCTCAATCCCTAGTTCCGATGCCACATCACGGCGGAGTTCGAGGTCTAGGGACTGGTGATATCCGACCAGGACCGCATGGGGCTCAAATTCCATAAAACGTAGGGTGTTGGGAGTTTTCTCTCCCGCTCGATGGCGAATCACGACGGCGTCTAAAGCCATCTGCCGCCAGGCCGGCAACGGCCCCGGGTCCAAGAGCCGCCATGGGCTAGTCATGATCCGAGTCATCCAACCGCGCCAGATGCTCGCGATACACTTGCGCAGACATGAGTTCAGACCACATGGACTCTGAAGATGCAGCCGTTATCTTAATAAGCCACCCCGCGTGGTACGGGTCTCGATTTAACAATTCCGGACTTTCTTGGAGGCGCTCATTAGACGCAATGACAGTGCCGTCACAAGGTGCATACAATTGACCCACCCATTTCCCAGATTCAATAGATCCAAAAGGTTGCCCCTGAACGAGAGGTGTACCCGGCACCGGGAGGGCAACGTAAAGAATCTCTCCTGCCGTATCCTGGGTATAATCGGTGATGCCTACCGTGAAAAGCTGTTCGCCGCGCTGCACCCATTGGTGGTGCGTATCATAACGTCGATCATCTTCGATGGTAAAAGTCGTATTTTTAAACGTAGCCATTAATCTCACTCCTCTATCCTAAATTTTAGCCACCCAC
>JAKADJ010000126.1:0-4600 GCA_021820645.1 Bacillota bacterium | reverse complement strand
TCCTCGGGGGCGAAGGTCGCCCCGTCGTCCCGGGATCGGGCGACCCAGATCCGTAAGTTCTTCCAAGGCTGTTCGTAACTGCACAGGAAGATTAATATCAGATAAGGCGCGGGCTCCCAACGGTAAAATTCCTGGACCGATGCCATCGGCCCCCCACACAGAATGAATGGATCCGTCATCAACATGAAACTCCACCACTAACGAACTTCTAGGATCGCTCGCGCCGACCCGCAAGGAGCGTAGATAAACCCCCTCCCGAATCTTAATTTGGTGATAGGGTAACCTCATACCGGGCGCGGCGAGCCACTCCGGATCTTGTAGCTCCGTCGCGACTCGATCCAAGACATTGGACCAACGGTCCCATGGGGCAAGGCATTCTCTGGCACCTAGGCTTTCTTTATAATGGTGGGCCAGGCCTTGCATCACTGAATCGGTAGTCCACTCACCATGACCCGGTATCTCCCGCAGTGCCAACATATGTGTGTGCAGGCTCGCAGCGAAGGCCTCTCGTAACATTTGATTCGGGGCATTCCGGACCCGAACCATGACATCATGCGGAAACGACAATAGAAGGTTACCAACAACTACCATCTGGTCTCCGATTTGTCCCCCGGCATTTCCCGAGATTTTTCGGTCTCCCACCAGTATGTCGGCTGGAGGACGCAGGGTCCCAACCAACCCCCTGTCTCCTAGGTAAGCGACGACTGGATCGAGTGCTAGGTGATACCAATCAATAGGGCGACTCTTGGACGGCAGTCTTTTTGCATTCAAAATGACTTGAAAAAACACCTGATTCGCATCCAAATACACCAAGGTCCCGCCGACTCGGCGACGTAATCCAGGAAGGCCACATGATGCATCAAATTCGTCCCCATCTTGATGGCAACCGAGCGAAACATACGGGGTCATAGGCCAACATAAGACAATGGCCTCTTCCCCCATTTCAGCAATGCCGTGATACAAGGTCTGGGTGGTAAGCCAGTCCACTCCACCTAGTGCGTACAACGGCAACATCGACATCACCTCTAAATTGTTTCTCTATTTACTTTATTCGCGTTAAATTCGGGAATTCCTGCTGGTGAATCAGAGTTTTCCGTTAATTTCTCAATTACTTTATAGAAGTTAAATGAATTGGATATCCATTATATGAATCCTCCGTAGCTCTCTCCGTAAGTGCCCTTGCCGCGTAAAGATCGGATGTGCTATCACCAGTCGCGAGAGGGTCTGAAAAACTCCTCGCCATCCTTCGCCACCAATTTTATTGGTTCCCGGGAATTCATCCGAAAGTGCCCATTCGTCGCGTTAACAGGAGTGAAAAGCTTGTACTTCCAGACGAATCCTGGCGAACGATCGATCTAAAACTAACAGTCGGAAAAGGAATAAAATTCCAATTGATCAGCGAAGCATTACTCATTCGAGCAGAGGAGGAATGTTTTCATGAAAACCCTGAGATGGCTCAGCGTTCTCTTAGCCACGGCATTAACCGTACTCACCATTCCACAAATGATCGATGCTAAAACCGCCCCCTCGGCTTTACCGACCGGGCCAGGTATCTTTGGGCCTACCTTACAGAACCAAATGGCCACGAAGCCTCTACTCCATGGACCCCCAACTACCTTCCACCGGGCCGCTAAGGACTTCCCTAGCTCATGGGGACAATTGCAAGGGAATCAGCAGCATGATCCCGTTTATGGTATCCCGGCCCATCCCGCGTCTCTCACTACGGGTGTTTTTTGGGCAGCCCCCGTAACGGGCGATGAATTTGTCCGGCTGTCCCGTGGGTACAATCGGTATCCGTCGGACGGTGGACAGTCTTGGGGAGCCGAGGTGGCACAGTGGCTAGGCAATGTAACCGGCGTCTCCGTAGTCGACGGGATTGTCTACGCTGAAGAAAGTAACAATGCCATCTGGGCGTTAGACGCTTCGACTGGGCACCTAATTTGGCATACCAACACCATTAATTCTGCGATGGGCGATCCGTTGGTGGAGACGATTAACGGGAAGCCGATCGTTTTTGTTGCCACGGGTGATGTCGGTTTCACGATGCAACACGCGATCGACTTCGCGAATAACGGACATGCTCCGGGTCCCTCGGTGCGAGGAGCTAACTTTTCAAGTGTTTATGCTATGAACGGTCTGACAGGGAAAATCTTGTGGCGCTTTGACACGGCTGGGGAGGCCATGCCCACGCCGGTTTATCATCGAGGTAATCTCTATTTTAGCACCGGCGATGGACACCTCTATGCTTTAAACGCCCAAACGGGGCAACTCCTGTCGTCGTTTACCAATCCGGGCTTTAGTAGCATGTCGTCGGCTAATTGGTACATTCCCACGGCAGGTCCCTTCCGAGGCCAGTTCTTGATTGTATACGGGACACAGGACCCTAACTATCTGATGGCAGTCGACGAATCTAATCCATCCGCTCCACGGTTGGCTTGGGATTACATCGTGCCGAATTCCATCAATACCGGGCTAGGCGATGTCCCCCCGGTCGTGGATCCAAAGCGCGGACTCGTGTTAACCGACGCCCTCGTGAACGATGTGGCCGCCGGTGGGACCAAGGCGAAACCGATCCTCAACGTGGACGTCTTTGCCGTCAACGCCAATACCGGACAGTTGTTGTGGAGCCACCTCGGTGGTAATGGGCTCGTGGCTAAGCCCGTTGCCTTTAAAGGTAGTGTCCCAATGGTGCACCACGGAAATCTCTATGTGGGGGATCTACTTAACGAAACCTATCAGTCCTATCGCGAAACCACTGGCCAGTTGCGGTGGGCTACCTCACTCAATATCCCGGGCGAAGTGAATCAGCCGCGTGGAGGTGGCGTTTATTATGATCACCATGTCTTAATTGCCGAAGGCCAACACATCTTTACATTAAATCCCTCAACTGGCGCCATCGACAACAATTTCGCCGCAAAGGGCTTTTATTTCGGAGTGTGGGGCATTCCATCGCCGGTCATTGTCGATAACGAAATGTATATCGGCTCAATTTCTGGATGGATCTTTGCCGCACCGGCACATTACTTAATGACCCATGCCGGAGGACCCGCAGCTCTACCGTCAGCTCCGTCTACCGTACCCGTTCCTCCGAAAGCGCCAAGCTACTATAATCCCGCCGCGTTGCCGGTATCGGACCATTCCACGCTATTCCCTACAGTATGGACCAGTTACGCGGAAAACGAGCAGCATAACGGCGTGTATGCGAGCAGCCTTAACGGACTCACGTGGAAAACTAAGCTCGCACGGGGTCTCTTACTAACCAGCAAGCCTCGGGATCAATCCATTTTCGGCACCCGCGTTGCCTCCGTTATGACGGATCTCGCCGTGGGCGTTGGTTCGGGGGTAACTCCTGCCAATGGCATCCTCTATGTTGGCGACAATCGTGACCGAGTGTATGCCTTAAATGCCGAAACTGGCCAACCGATCTGGATTTTTAAGACTTCAAATGCCGACTTTGGCCAACCGCTTGTCACGCCCAACGCCATCATCGTGAGCGCAGGTGACCCGTGGTTCAATTTTGCAGCGGTTCAGGATTTCGCCAGCGGAAATCCTGCGGTTCATCTCGGGGCTAGTTTTCAGAACATCCACGCCTTAAATCCTCTAACAGGCCAAGAACTGTGGACGTTTTATACGCGAGGGACGGATATGATGACGCCCCTTTATTGGCATGGGAATGTGTATTGGGTTAACGGAGACGGTCATGTCTGGGCTTTGAACGCGACCACAGGTAAACCGATCGCTCCCTTCGTCAACGCCAGCGGGGATCCGACCCTCTCGCTCGGAGGATTTAACACCATCAACTCCGCTACGCTCGCCGTTACGGCCGATGGCGCTCCCATTATGGTGGTAGGCACCGCCCAGCCTGGAAAACTATACGGTATTAATCTTAATACCGATCAGGTCGTGTGGACGCAAAGTCTCGCTCAATATGCCTTGTATTCGAGTGGTTTCGGCGACGTGACTCCCGCATACGACCCCGCTAACGGCTTGGTCATCGCGGATGTCTTAGTTAATCCGACTAAGAATGGCACGCAAGCCACGGAGATGGCCTATGCCATCAATCCTGCCACCGGATCCGTGCGATGGACTCAATTACTCGGAACCGGTGCGATTCCGGATGGTTTCACCGGGTCGGTTCCGATGATTCACTCCGGGACCATCTACATCGGCAATCCACTTACCCACACGGAAACCGCCTTGAAGGCTTTAAGCGGGGCGATCATCTGGTCGAAGACCATAGGCGTACCGATTGAAGCGCCCGGTGCCATCATCAACAACACGTTGGTAGTTGCCGGAGGAGCCGATCTTATTGCGTTGAACGCAACCAGCGGTCAGATGCTCCACACATTAACGGTGGGCGGGGATTTCATCGACAACAATCCCTCGGTTGTGGGAAAAACGTTGTATATTGGTAACGCCTGGGGGTGGGCATTGGCCATTCCCCTGTCCGCGATTGTCTAACGCTTGCGATCACGGGTCAAGTCTCTCGTCCTAAGAGGCTTGACCTTTCCTTGCCGACAGTCTTATCCTGCGTTGATGTAGCGCCAGTAATCCATTTTTTCTTTCTTTGTTCATCATGTCCCGGATTATTAGGTATGGT
>JAKADJ010000125.1 GCA_021820645.1 Bacillota bacterium | reverse complement strand
ATTGGTCGTGTGTCACGCGATTCTCGAGTACGCGCAAATGCGCCGCACGGCAACGTGGGCAAATCATGAACGTCATCATGGCGGTGACCTCCCGGTCCAGGATGACCTTATTAAATCCTAAACATGTTGCTAAACTGTTACGCCTGTTCTTTTTGGGGCACTGCCGTCGAGGCCGGGACAATAGGGCGTAAGAGAAATAAGGAAAAGAGAAGGGCGACGCCATAAAAAATCACGAAAACCCGAAATCCAGCGTCCGTGGAGTGGGTCAAAATATCCCGAAAGTGAGGCAACAAGACGCCTGCGGTTCCTAGAAAAGCCTTAGCCGCGATCGCACTCGGGAGGCTGGTTTCTGCCACCACCAGAGCCAACGTGAGTGATAGGGACATGCCGACATTGCGAAAGGTAAAGAACATACCCGAGGCCGCCCCGGTGCGTGTTAAGGGTGCGGACGACATGACGACCTTAGTCAGGGCGGGCCAGGCCAGACCCGTGGCGACCGACATGAGCAACAACGGCACGATGACGGCGCTCAGCTGTAAGGTGGGACCCAATTGGCCTAAAAGATAGCCTCCCACGGCCAATAGTATGACCCCAAGAATAATAAAGCGAGGGGGTCCAAATCGGTCGGCGAGCCATCCCCCGAGGGGACTAATGACCAGTTGGGGGAGAGACAACGGGATTAATAAGAGGCCGGCCTTTAAGGGACTTAAATGCAGGGCGCCTTGTAGATAGATGGTCAGCAAAAACGTCGTAGCAAAATATCCAATCGAGTAACTGACGGTCACCCCAAGTCCGGCACGATAATGGCGATTCAGTAATAGTTTCAAGTCGAAGAGCGGATCAACGGTCCGTAGTTCGCGGACGACGAAGCCTATTAACAGCACCGCGGTGCCAGCAAAAAGACTGAGGATCCGTAAGGAGCCAAAGCCCCAAGCTTGTCCTTCAGAGAGACCAATTAAGAGCAGCACGAGCGCCATCCCAAAGCTCGCGATTCCGGGCCAGTCGGTGGTGCCCAGAGATTTTTTGGCGGCACTTTCTTCGAGAACAAACCAGGCAGCCACCATGCCAGCCAGGGCAAATGGGACCGTGACAAAGAAAATCCACCGCCAGCCTAAGGTGGTAACGAGGACTCCTCCTGCCACCGGCCCCACGATAGATCCAATCACCCACGCGGTGGAGTTGATGCCGAGCGCCCGACCTAGCTGATGTTTGGGGAACGCATGAACGATAATGGGAGTAGCGGTGGCGAGGGCTAAGGCGGCCCCTACGCCTTGGATGAATCGAAACGTAATAAGCAGCGCACCGGAGGGTGCAAACCCACAGAGCACGGTGGCCACGGTGAAAATCGAGAGCCCGATCATAAAAATCCGCTTCCTGCCCACCACATCCGACCACCGGCCGGCAGGGAGTAAGAATACCGTGCTGGTGATGATATAGGCGGTGAGGGTCCAAAGGCCCGTGGTAATGGTGATATGAAGACCCAACATCAAGCGAGGAAGACCGACGATGACGATCGTCGCATCCACATTGGTAATAAATGCGACGAGCGTCACCACAACTAAAATCCACCATTTGCGTTGAATCGCATTGATCATTTTTATAGTGTCCACCTTATGAGAGGATTTAATAGTTGCTATACAAAGAGTTAGTAAACCAACAACGAGGATACTACCTAGAGGTCGGGTTCGCAATGGGGATCACGATCTATCAATACTTCGCTAAAACCAGACGGCATCGCCACGAGGCACATTTCGAGAAGTCAGCGATCTGGATCGCGTGGGTTTTAAGCTAGGCGCCGGCCAAGTATTTGTCGCGGTGGCAGGATTTTATGCAGCAGATCGTGAACTAGTATGGTCATGAAGGAGGGGATTTCGGTGAAATTTGAGGCAGAACATATTCCAGATTCTTTACAGTGGCGACTAGTAGGTCCGCATCGGGGAGGGCGGTCGGTGGCAGTTGCGGGTCACCCCACCGACACGATGACGTTTTATTTTGGATCCACGGGCGGCGGGGTGTGGAAAACTACGAACGGTGGTATTACGTGGGACAACGTTTCCGATGGCTATTTCAAAACGGCTTCAGTGGGCGCGTTGCAAATTGCCGAATCCGATCCCAATGTGATTTATGCCGGGATGGGTGAATGTTGCATCCGTGGCAACGTGTCGTTTGGTGATGGTGTGTACAAAACCACAGATGGCGGGGAGACTTGGCAGTCGATGGGACTATCGGATACGCGGCATATCGCTCGGATTCGAATTCATCCCAAAGACCCGAACCTCGTCTATGTGGCGGCGCTCGGGCATGCGTTTGGACCACACCCGGACCGCGGAGTGTTTCGGTCCCGGGACGGGGGCGAAACCTGGGAGAAGGTGCTCTACCGCGATGACGCCACCGGAGCCATTGACCTGACCATGGATCCCCATAATCCACGGGTGTTATACGCAGCCATGTGGCAAGCGCGCCGTATGCCGTGGGCGATGATTAGTGGGGGGCCCGGTTCGGGACTCTTTAAATCGACTAATGGAGGAGATACCTGGGAAGAGTTGACCCATAACACCGGTCTTCCCGAAGGAGTGTGGGGAAGAGTCGGCGTCACCGTGGCTCCCAAACAACCTAAACGCGTCTGGGCTATCGTTGAAGCGGATAAAGGTGGCCTGTATCGGTCCGACGACGCGGGACAAACCTGGGATCTCGTAAATGCAGACCGGGAAGTCCGGGCACGTCCTTGGTACTATACCCATGTGTTTGCGGATCCCCAAGATCCGCAATCCGTATCCGTATTAGCTACCGGATTTTGGCACTCGGATGATGGGGGCAGGCACTTCCATCAAGTCGCTACTCCCCATGGCGATCACCATGACCTATGGATCGACCCTAAAAATCCATCGCGCCAGATTCATGGTGCGGATGGAGGTGCCGCGGTCAGTTTTGACGGAGGGCACAGTTGGTCCAATATTTACAATCAGCCAACAGGAGAATTCTACCATGTGATGGTAGACACTAACGTGCCCTATCGCCTATACGGCTCCCAACAGGATAACACCACCATTTCGGTGCCGAGTCGGACGCGCCATGCGGCAATTAGTCAGCGTGAGTGGTATGACATCGGGGGTGCCGAGAGTGGCTATATAGCGGTGCGGCCGGACGATCCCAATATTGTCTACGCGGGCAGTTCCGGCGGGGGGGAAGGGGGACGCATTACCCGATATGACCATCGTACCCGCGAACAGCGAGACATCTCGCCCTGGCCCGAGAAAACTGCGGGAATGGCATCGGAAGACTACACGTATCGATTCCAGTGGACGACTCCCATTGTCTTGTCACCCCATGATCCGAATATTCTATACGTCGCCGGCAATCGGATTTTCCGGACGGAGAACGATGGCAGATCATGGGCGCTCGTGAGCCCCGATTTGACCAGACAGGATGCCACCAAGTTTGGCCCCTCGGGAGGGCCAATTACTAAGGATCACACCGGGGTTGAGGTCTATGGTACGGTGTTTGCTTTGGCCGAATCACCCATCCAGAGAGGGTTACTATGGGCTGGGACTGATGACGGACTGATTCACATTAGCCGCGACAACGGTGAGAACTGGGCTAATGTAACCCCGCCAGATCTCCCGGAATGGAGCCTCATTAGCCTGATCGAAGCCTCGCGGTTTCACGCCGGCACGGCGTACGTGGCGGCAACCCGCTATAAGCTAGACGATCCCCGTCCATCGCTCTGGCGCACGCGGGATTTCGGTAGCCACTGGGAAAAAATTGTTGCGGGATTACCGGATGATGCCTATACCCGCGTGATCCGAGAAGACAGCGTATCGGAGAAGATGCTCTTCGTCGGCACGGAACGCGGCATTTATGTGTCGCTGGATGCTGGCGACCACTGGGTCTCATTGCAATTGAACTTGCCGCGGGTCCCGATTCACGACATTCAAGTAGTCGGGGACGATATTGTTGTGGCCACCCATGGTCGGTCGTTTTGGATTTTGGACCACGATAGCCCGCTACGCCAGCTTATCGAGGCGGGCACTAATACCGGGCCGGTGCGACTCTATCAACCCAGTCCTGTCTACCGGGCGGCACCCGGCGGCACGATTTGGTTTCCTAAAGAGATTGCGACGGTGGACCCGGTGTCCGTGTTGGAGTGGCCTACGGGAGCATCTTTTTACGTGAAGCAAAAACCGAGCCCAGGCGAGCTGCCATTCTTTTTAGATGCTGGCCAGAATCCGGTCTATGGCGTGACGTTTCATTACTGGCTCGAGCACGCATTGACGACTCCCATTGTGCTTCGGATTACCAATGCGCGTGGGGAATTGGTGCGCGAATTGCGAAGCGATTCGCCGCATGCCAACGAACCCAAGCTAGCCGTTTCGCCAGGATTTCATCGGATTACCTGGAACCTACGATATCCGGAAGCGACACGCTTAGAACATGGTCATCATGAAATTTGGGAAACCGTGGCCCCCTTGGTGGTCCCGGGCATCTTTAAAGCGACCCTCGTGACGGAATCTGGAACCGCTGCCCAAGAGTTTGAGGTCTTAGCGGATCCTCGGGTTGAGACCACTCAGGAAGAATTTGAAGCGCAATCGGCACTTGTCCAGAGGATTAAAGATTCCCTGTCAACGGTCCACGATGCCATCAATCGGCTGCGCCGAGCAAAAGAGGACGTATCATGGTATTTGGACCGGGCGGGAACGGATCCCGAGTACGAGGCATTGGTGACCCAAGGTCGAGCGATAATCGAGCATCTCTCTGACATTGAGTCGGAACTGATCCAAGTGCAGATGGAAACGTCACTGGACGACCTACAATACCCACCCAAACTCAACGCCAAGATTGCTTATCTGGCGAGCGTGGTCGAATCTGGGGATTGGGCACCCACCGAACAGGTTCGCGCTGCATTCGAGAATTTGAACCAGTCCGCCCAGCAATGGATTGGACAACTCGACGCCTATTTGGCGGCTGAGATTCCGGACTTCTCCGAGGCTCTGCGACGATCCGGGATGCCTTTGGTCCGGTCCTCCGTGACGTAAGAGAGGCTCTTTAGGGGGATCTCGAGAACGCAGCGCAACGAGGCAAGGAGACCGCGGCTATCAAGAGTCGCGGTCTCCTTCATTTCGGCAAAATCTAGGGGGCTGAACAATTTGGCTAAGGCCTTGTGGAAATTGAAACACGTTTTTGGGATCCCAGTGTCGTTTGACCGTTAAAAGCCGCTTCAAATTGCCATCATAGTAGTCACGAGGCCATCGTTCGATCCGGCTATCGCAGTAATTGAGGTAGGCACCTGAGGTGTAGGGCAACATCGCGCGACGAAATCGTTCCACCCAACGGATATGGGCATCGGTCTCTTCAGGGTTAGTCCAATAGGTTTGAAATTGCAAACAAGCCCGCGCTTTACGGTGCGGGAACGCCGTAGCATCATCGGGAACGCGGGCAATGGCTCCTCCATAGGTATCTAATTGGACCAGTGCGGATGGTCCGGGGACATGGGATAGGGCGTCTTGAATGACCCGAATGGCCGGCTCTTTAAAAATCTCAAACGTATACGCCGAGGTGTTTTTAAAGGTGTCGTGATCCGGTACGCCCTGCGCAATCCAGCGATGCGGTTCGGTGGCCACCCCGGCAAAGTGTTTTACGGCTTCAATGTAGGACATCGATCGAATGACTTTTTCGGTCATGCCGGGGATTTTAAGCAAGGGAGATAAAAGCGGGAGCAATTCCTCGGGCTCTCCAAGAAACTCACCAGAAACGCTCACGTGACCGGTCACAGCCGAGGGCAACGTCAAAATGCCTACGATGCGATCATCGAGGGATTCGGGATCGGACCAGTGCTGGAAACCCGGCAGAACGTCAGGAAGTCGGTCCCAGGTCCATTGCAAGAAGAAAATGGTGACTTCGGATACGGGATGGGTTTGAAACCGAAACTCGGTGACGACGCCAAAATTATTGCCACCCCCTCCCCGAGATGCCCAAAAGAGATCGCGATGCTGAGAGGCCGAGGCTTCGACGATTTGCCCTCGGGCGTCGACCATCGTAAGACCTACCAGGCTGTCGCAGGTTAGGCCGAATTTTCGTGACACCAAACCGAACCCACCGCCCAGGGTTAAGCCGGCAATGCCAACCGTTGCGCATGATCCGCCCGGGATAGTGACGCGGCCTTGATCCCAAAGTGACTGGTAGATGTCGAGAAGTTTAGCCCCTGCGCCAATTTTCGCGATGCCGGTCGCGGGCTGATAGTCGACATATCGGATAGCACTGACGTCGATAACAAGACCACCATTGAGTAACGAATAGGCCTCGTAGCTATGGCCGCCGCTACGGATCCGGAAGCGAACCTTGTGGCTGGTGGCCCATCGTATCGCACGGATAACATCCATGGCTTTTTGACAATACACAACATAAGCCGGAGAAAAAGGCGGGAATCTGGTGTTGTAATCGACTCGGGATTCGTTGTAAGAAGGACTCCAAGGCGCCACAACAATGCCCGTCAAGGTATCTTGTAACATATGGGTGCACCTCCCTATGGTTTCCTGGCAGTATATGGGGATTCGGGAATAACGTGCCAGAGAGCGTCAGGAGATGGTCGTAATCCCTCCACGCCAAAAAGCGTGGAGGGATTAGGGAGGAGCCCGGGTTATATAAGTTCAGGGGCCACGGCTGGGGGTGCGGTGTCTGCCAACCATTCACTCAATAGGGCATCGAAGTGCCGAGGCCGTTCCAGGTTGGGGAGATGCGC
>JAKADJ010000124.1 GCA_021820645.1 Bacillota bacterium | reverse complement strand
TGGAGGAGATCCGGCGCCATCCCTACCAGCCGCAAAACTTCCTGCCGTTATTTCGAAGGGGTTGGGAGAAACGCCAAGGGCTCCGGGATTAATCTAAAAGATGCGTGGCGATCACACCTGATAACGGAGGGTTGCCCCGCCCTACGGGCGGACGCGTCGGCAATGCCTGGGGGCTTTCATCCGCCCGCATCGGCCACCCGCGACGGCTGGTGTGATGGGGTGTAGGCACAAACGGTCATACTGGCCGGGCGGAGATTAACGACCATCAACAGGGCGGGTGGAGGCATCCTGCGCACCGTTTTCCCGTACGCTTGGTGTCGCCTGGACAGGAACGGGGGCATGGTCTGGATCTGGCCTCTAGGCTACGTTGAGCCGTTGCCGGGTTTCGGTTCTTTTTGATTCCGTCGCCCATTTGTCCAACCGATCCCATGGAGGTCGACTTTACCATCTGTTTCGTGAGGCCCCCAATGGAGGCGTGTTATTTTGCTTAGGGACTATGCCATGGCGGTAGATTCCCTCGGTCTCAAGCGAACACTTCGTCATCTTCGTCATCGTCGGATTCGCCGATTAAGCTTTCGCCGTGAATGACTTGATCGCCAATGACCAAGCTCGGTTCCTGCTCACGCAGGGCCACAAAGAGGCTAATCACCTTTAAGATCCCCCAAGTCATCAACCCGTCGTACACGGTAATGACTCCCAACGCTAAGAGCTGAACGAAAAACTGATGAGGGTTGCCGTAAAATAGTCCCCTCACCGAGACGCCGGGGCTGTGGACGCCTAAGTATTCCATCATCGCCGGGTCGGCTAGAAGACCGGTCATCAATCCTCCCAAGGCACCGGCCACGTAGTGGGTGTGGAACACCCCCAAGGTATCATCGACGCGCGCAAACCAGCGCACGCGAGGCAGCCACCGCATGGTTATCCACGGAACCACGCCAGCCAGGACCCCGATGATGAGCGCTCCATAGCCGTTGACGTACCCGGCAGCGGGGGTAATGGCGACAAGCCCACAGATCATACCATTGATGGCGCCGACTAAAGAAGGGCGATTGGAGACCCAAACATCTAGAATCAACCAAGAAATGAGGGCCACAGCGGTCGCCACGTTGGTATTCAAGACGGCCGTGGCCGCATCGACATTGGCAAAATACGGGTCCCCGCCATTAAATCCGTTCCAACCGAGCCATAGAATCCCCGCGCCGGCCAACGCGATGATGAGATTGTTGGGGCGGAAGTCGCGCCGATCGCCAAGTAAACGGGGCCCGACGACGGCGGCGGCAACAAATCCCGAGATGCCCGCCCCGACATGAATGACGTAGCCTCCGGAAAAGTCTACCGCCCCTAATTGGGATAGCCATCCTCCCCCCCACAGCATAAAGGCGTTGACCGTGTACACCAAGAGCGACCAAGCGGGAACAAAAATCATCCAGGCTTTGAAATTCATGCGGCCTAACACCGCGCCTGCGAGAATTGCGGGGGTGATGGCGGCAAAGACAAATTGAAAGTATACCAACGAGGACTGAGGATATTGGAATTTCGGCATCAATCCCTGCAACAGCGGAATTGAGGCGCGCGATTGAATCGAGAGCTGAGACAAGACGGGATGCGGGACACCAACCGTCGCACTCAGGATTCCCGGCCCCAAATGCAGGGGGGATCCGAATCCCATGTTGAAACCTAGCAGTACCCACGTGACGAGGACGATGGCGAAGGCGTAAAAAACCATGAATGCCGAGTTGACGGCCCACTTCTTCTTGACGATGCCTCCATAGAGGATGGCAAGGCCCGGAGCCGTCTGCAGGCCGACCAGCGTGGCGGCCGTCAATTGCCAGCCATTGGTTCCCGGACTGAGATAATGAGGGGAGGGAATGAGCATCGCACATCGTCCTTTCGCTTGTATGTTAGGTATCCTACACAGAAATGTAATTCTGTGCAACAGAATTAGAAAACCTAACATAAAAATTATTAGGAAGTGGGGATCGGTGCCAAACAATATTCTGGCTATGATAATGTGACGTAAAATTTCCTGAGCTTATGTGAGGGAACGTGATCATGAAGCACCCTCAGCACCCGACGGTGGCCGACTTTTAGAGGTTGTGGCCCGTCATGGGCCCTGTGCCGTAGCTCCCATCCGCGGTCACGGTATCCTGGTGGAGGAGTGGAGAACGAACGTGCTGGAATGCGCCCGAATGCTGGTGCGCCCCAAAATCGGGGCGCTTACCCTTGGCGTGTTCCTCTGCGGTCTCAACGTGCAATGTTTGGCGAAAATGAAGTGAGGGGGATGGGTCGGCTGATAAAGTGCGCTTAGGACGTTCGGATAGCGGAAAGGACCAAAAGAGCCTCGTCGTCAGAGCGGATGGGGTCTCCATGAGCTTTGAGGGTCGGAACGTTGTTCGATTCTTCAGAGATTAGGCCTTTCGTTTCCATGGCGCATCTTTTGTTGTTCTTGCTGGCGCAAGATTTGTCGTTGAATTTTGCCCGTGGTGGTCATGGGCAGGGCGTCAACCAACGACACTTCCCGAGGATACTCGTGCGAGCCCAAACGGGTGCGGACAAGGGCCTTTATTTCCTCGGACAGTTTGTCTTCGGGAATGTTAGGGTGGGCGGGGACGATGAACGCCTTAATGATTTCCCCCCGAATCGGATCGGGTTTACCAATGACGGCAACCAGGGCCACATCGGGATGGTGCAAAATAATCTCTTCGATTTCCGTCGGGCCGATGCGGTAGCCTGCGGAGTTAATCATGTCGTCCACCCGTCCGACGAAATAGAGGTAACCTTGGTCGTCTTTTTTGGCCAAATCGCCAGTATGGATGCGGTGGTTCCGGGTTTTCGCCAAGGTCGCCTCGGGCCGGTTCCAATAACCCAGGAATCCGACCGGGTCGGAGACGCTCACGGTCACTTCGCCCACCTCGCCCACGCCCGCCTCGTGGCCATCCTCCGTCATCATGCGCACATCGTGCCCGTACGCAGCCCGTCCCATCGAACCAGGGATGGGGTCAAAGACGTCGGGCGCATTGCTGACAATCATATTCGCTTCCGTTTGCCCGTAGAATTCCGCCACATCGACTTTCAATGTGGAGCGAATCCAGTCGTAGATGTCGGCACCCAAGGATTCGCCGCCCGATGCCAGGGTACGTAAGTGCACGCCTGCCGGTGGCGTTCGGAGGACCGATCGCATCAGCCGCAGGGCGGTCGGTGGGAAGAAGATGTTTTGAATAGGAAAGCGGCGGAGAAGCTCCATAGCCTGCTCTGGGTCAAATTTTCTTGGTCGATAGGCGACCACCGGGACCCCGCAATACAAACTGGGCAACAGAACATCCAATAAGCCTCCAATCCATGCCCAATCCGCTGGGGTCCATAGCATGTCGTTTCGCGCAGGGAAGCTCTGATGCGACATGCTGACGCCGGGGAGATGGCCCAATAGCACGCGGTGAGCATGCAGCGCGCCCTTCGGGCTTCCGGTCGTCCCGGAGGTATAAATAATCAGGGCGGGATCGTCGCTACGAGAGGGGTGAGGGTCAAAGTCCGTCCGCGACCGTTCTATGAGGCGGCGCCAGGATAAAACGTCGGGGCTGACATCGTCCTCGCGACCGGTAAGAAGCACCCATTTGAGGGAACCCCACTCCGAGCGGATAGCGGCGAGGCGGGGCCAGTCTTTTACATCGGCAACCAGGGCCGCGATCCCGGCGTCCTTTATCCGATAGCTGAGAGCCTCGTCGCCGAATAAGGTGAAAAGCGGTACGGCGACAGCACCCACCAGGTACGTGGCCAGGTGCGTGATGGCAAGCGGGGCACTTTGAGACAAGAAGATGCCCACACGATCCCCAGGCCGAATTCCGAGCCCGCGGAGGCCGTTGGCCAACCGGGCGGACGCTTGCCGCAACTCACCAAACGAGTAGCGTGTACACCGAAAGTCTTCCTGTACATCAATGAGCGCCACCCGGTCGTCATCAACATGATCTGCTAGGATGGCGGCACCGATATTGAACCGGGCGGGAATATCCCATTGAAATGCTTGCCGGTGCGTCGTATAACGGTCTCTCATGGCTGACCTCCCATTGCAATTCGTTACCGTTTTTCCCGTCGTGTCTCGATCCCTCTATTCGCTTTCCCGCCCATTTTTCCTGCGACGGGTAATGTGAATAAATAAAATGTTAAGTTATTGACAGATATCGGAAACCCAATTATTATCGGGATTGTTAACCATAACCATCACTTCGGCCCAACACGGCTTACCATCAGCACTTTCCTCATGATACCGAGGTGATCGCCATGACGCGGCCTTTGCCGCGAAATCCTACTAATCCGTTGATGGCCGCACTTTATTGACGAAATCTGACATAGCTTCACTCGTCAGTAGCTGTTAAAAAGTCACACATGAATCGTTTCGGTGAAACGCGCGGTGGTGTCTCAAATTCCGTTAAATTGGGAGGCATTTCAATGACAAGAACGAAAATGGCAGCCGGAGGTGCCGTGGCCCTCTTGAGTGCCGGGTTGTTGGCGGCCTGCGGGTCTGGTTCCGCGGCAACAGGGGCATCGGGGTCGACAGTCACGATTGTATCGATTCGGGGAACGTCGGGTCCCACGGCGTCCTTGGGCGTACCAGGAAATAATGCGTTACAGACCGAAGTCAATGCCCTGAACGCCAAGGGAGGGTTGCTAGGGAAAAAAATTGTGTTGAAGTTCATTAATGCACAGGGAACCCCTGATCAAGCAACCAGTGATGCCCGTCAAGCAGTCTTAAACGATCACGCGGTGGCGTTATTTGGTGGGGTGAGTAGCGGTGATTTGGCGTATACGGAGCAGGTGGCGGCGAAATATAAGACCATCCTTTTCTCCTATACCGCGAATGATGCCGTGTTTACGCGGACGAAGGCGTTTACGCCCTACTTCTTTTCCATGGTGCCCAACACACTCATGGAGCCCATGGCCGTGGCTCGTCTCTTTAAAAAGAAGGGCTGGACGCGGATTTATACCATCTCGCCCAATTACTCGTACGGTCATGCGGAAGTGCAGGGATTTCTCAGCGCATTAAAGAAATTGGGGGTTCACTACACCTTATTGGGTGAACAATGGCCGGCTCTTGGAGCCCCGAACTTTACCAGTAATATCTCCGCCATTTTAGCCGCGCATCCCCAGGCCGTATTTGGCGGTATTTACGGGTCGGATCTCGTGACGTTTACGAAAGAGGCGCTCGGCTACAACTTGTTCCATAAAACGCACTTTGCTGCACAATATGGCGCGATTGATATGCAGACGCTGGGCAATTCTCTCCCGGTGGGGGCGATTGGATTTGCCCGGGGGGCTTGGTGGACCCTTAATTCGCCCCAGATCAAAGCCTGGGCGGAAAAATATCACGCGAAATACGGAAACTACCCTTCCTCATATTCGATGCTCGGTACCATAGCCTTCCAAGCCTGGGTGACGGGCGTTAAAAAGGCACACTCATTTTCCTCCAACAAACTCATTAAGGTGTTGCCGGGAGCGACTATCAGCACCCTCTTTGGCAATGTGACGATTCGCGCCTGCGACCATCAGGCTGAGCTACCAGAGTACGTGGGCCAGTTGAGTCAGACCAATACACCCTATCCCTTCGGAGGATACAATCCCAACTACACCCAACCAGCCAGTAAGATTCTCCCCGCCTGTCCCACAGGGCAATGATCGCGTGTTGGGGATGCATTCTAGAATAGGGGGTCTGCCCATGTCCGAATCCACTCTCATTATTCAAATTGTGTCGGGTCTCTCTCTCGCAGCGGTGCTGTTCATTGTGTCTAGCGGTATGACCCTCATCTTTGGCACAATGCGCGTCATCAATATGACGCATGGTTCGTTTTACATGTTCGGGGCTTATTTGTTGGCCCTGACGTTTACCCACTTCGACCATCGGATACTCAGCTTCGCCCTCGCGTTGTTGCTTTCAGCACTAGCTGTGGCGGTGCTGGGGATCATTATTGAATTTGTAGTCTTGCGTCGGCTCTACGCGGGGGAACATCTGTTGCAATTGTTGGCCACATGGGCGCTTATGCTGATTTTTGAAGAAGTGGCCTTAGACGTGTGGGGATCCGCGACCGTGACGCCCCCGAGTCCGGTCGAGATTTCCAGCACCTTCACGCTCGGCGGAGCCAACGTGCCGACCTTCGATATCTTTTTGGTGATTGTCGCTGCCCTTATTTTTCTGGGGTTGTGGCTCTTCACCAATCGTATGGGCATTGGACGGCTACTGCGGGCCGCCGTGGAAGATCACGAATTGTTGACCACGTTAGGGGTTAACGTGCGGCGACTCTACACGGTGGCCTTTGCCATTGGAGCCGGTCTGGCGGCGTTAGGGGGCGCCGCGATTGCCCCGCAAATTTCCGTCGGACCAGGCATCGACCTCAGCATTTTAGTGGAGTCGTTTGTGGTTGCCGTCGTTGGAGGCCTTGGCAGTATTAATGGAGCGGTATTGGGGGCCCTAATCATCGGTCTCGCGCAGACCTTCGGTTCCACCTACCTCCCTAATATGTCTGAAGCCGCGATTTACATTGTCATGGTTGTGGTGTTAATTATACGGCCACGGGGACTCTTGGGGCGGGAGGAATTTTGAGTATGCAGCAGATAGACACCAAAATCTCAGCACCACCCCTGGGGCGCCCGCGAAAACTATCCTCCTTGATTGCCGTGATTGCGCTGGTCGCTCTCTTAGCGGTCGTACCCATCATTTTGCCGCCGGCTCAGGAGTTTTTGGCGCAGAC
>JAKADJ010000123.1 GCA_021820645.1 Bacillota bacterium | reverse complement strand
TCTCCGGGTTAAAGTTGGCGCCTCGGGGCGGTTGGATTTCTGGACCGCCTCCTTCTCCCGTGAGGTCCCCACAAACCCATAACTATCCACGTCGGCAATGGGCTGGTACCCGATCCGTCGATAGATGCGGTTTGAGGTGAGGTTGGATAGGTCGGTAAAGAGATAAACCTTTCGATAACCCCAATCTAATAAATTTTGGGTCACCTGCCGAACGAGTGCAGTGGCATATCCGTGGCCTCGTAACGCTGGCGGCGTATAGACCGGTCCAACCCGGATCCCTGTTATGGTGGGATTGCCATAGCCGACTATACACACGGGTTTGCCGTTAACTTCCGACACGGCAAATCCGGCTTGGCGGCGAGCTTGGTACAATCGCCTGACACTCCTAGCCGTGATCGCCACCACATCGGACACCTGGTGTGGCATCGCTTCACGCACAAATGCGTCCAGCCAATCTAAAATCCAGTCCTCATCACGAGTTTCGGCCTGACGCATGTTTCCTGGCGTGGTCGTCGGGGGTATGGCGATTGCAGTGAGTTCATGGATCCTTTCATGAGCTTCTAAAACCAGTCCAGATCGAGTCTTTTTTTGCCACAATCGAGCAAATTGTTGGCTTAAGGCTTGAGGACCGATGACCCCCGGAAGGGCCATGCCAAGACTGTAGAGGTCATCGACCAGGAGCTCCAACACGGCGGGTTTGCTGGACTCTGATAAAATCAGGTTGTGTCCTTTGGTTTGCAACGCGGTCAGGACCAAGTTTTGGTTCGAGTCACGGATAACCCCCGCGTATGCCATGTCGTCGCGATCTTCTGGGTGCTCCACAAAGTGCCTCAACAGTCCCAACAATAGGTTATGCACCGCCTCGTTTGCTACCAGAAAAGACCGCATCTGCGGCCACATGTCCGGCAATTGGTTTACTCGACTTAGGTAGTCAGTACGCAAATTTTGTCCCCCTTGCTCTTTGTTAGGCCTGGTACGGACCCTGACTCTTGCTCCATATGAGCTATGGGTGATTCCTCTACTCACCCCACCCGAGCGATTGGCGAATCGCGGGTAGAGTTCTACCGTAGGGATCACCGAGGGTGAACTTCGTGTAAGCAATCGTTCACCGGTAAGGACTTTAGGGAATGTATGCCAAAACGGTTTGGGATCGAGCGGCCACGATAATTCAAGAAATCCTTGGCGCTGGATGGGTCCAGATTACGCGCTACGACGGGGCTCGCGGCGAAGTCTTTATCATGGGCATCTCGCCATTTCAAATTCCCAATTTGAATCGCCTCCAAATAATCACCGACGCCTTAAAATCTCCACTAAACCCATTCTATCGCAGTCATTCGGGGTCAACCAATTTTTTGACCCGTGAGGTATATCTTGAGGGTCGCCCAATCCAGACGACCATCGACTCTTTCCTGCAAGGAATTTTAGCCCCGGAGTTATTAGCCGTCCTAACTAAGCATCAAAGCTTACATCAGGTACAAGTCAACCCGATCCAAGGTCCTCACGGCGACATCTGGGGTGCCATCCTGGCATATGGTGGTCTGAAGAGGGCGTTTGACCAGGTATACCCATGGGAAAAATTTGTGCAACTCTGTGATGAATTACTGGGCCCGCAGAGTGACGCCCCCTCGCGAGAGTCCATTCAAGAAGCCGCATGGAACTGGAACGCCCGGGCCGCCGAGCGCCGCACCCAGCACGCGGAGGTACTCAACACCGTGGTTCAGGGCCGCCTTTCGGCAGTCAACTGGCGGCTTACACAGATCCTTAACGACAATGACGACCTACCGGAAGCTATACGTGGGCCCCTGACGACAGCCCGAGAAATTGTCACCAACCTAGCCACTAACCAAGTGTATGAATTAGGCCAGGAACTCTATCCATCTCTGTTGAGAATTGGCCTACTTCCCGGGCTCAGCGCTCTCATCAATCAGAACGAGAGGGCCGAGCGGATTCTCTTATCGGCGGACGAAGAGATGCGGGTGTGGGACCATCCCTTAGACAACCGCATTGCATGGCACATTCGATTAGCTAGCTGGACCATCGCCAAGCTCCAGCTAAGGACTCTGACCGAATCTGATGCATCAGACAGTATTCGGGTCCATGCGGCCGTGAGTCAAGAATGCCTGTGGCTTCAAATCCAAGAGGATTCCCCCTCTCCTCTGAACCGGAACCCCCATCGTGCGGAGATCGATCAATGCGCTCTGTTGTGCGGTGGCACCACTTATTGGTCTGACCATGAAACCTCCTTGATGCTGATTTTACCTCTCACTTACCATGTCCTGGGTCGTTCCAAGGAGCCGATACCGGCTTCCTCAGAATAACCAAGCCGACGGTCCGCCCATTCGAAAATTTGTTCGGCCTCGATAAAACGCAAGGCCGCTTCACAGATATCGGGCCGAGATCTACTCATTCTTGCCGATTCGACAGCTCATTGGTCGACTGGAGGTTTAATATATCGAGACTTGACGAACGATTCCTGGTCCTCAAGCCAAAATATGGAAGGACTTTTTGTGGACATTGGCGAACGTTGGGAAGACGACCTTCCCTTCCAGCATTCACAGGCATTCGACGACAGAGCCTCGGAGAGGAGGCCAAACAAGAAGAAGGTATCCTACATGAAGCGGGATCTTATAGAATTTCAGCATTTTGTGGCAAATGTGCAACACGAAACTCGATGGCCCCTCGTGCAGTACGCACAATACGATCCGACCCGACATGCGGTCTCGATAGGCGCACACTGCACTGGCTCCGGTGACGACGTCCTCCAGAGACCCGCCACGAGTGCGATCGAGGATCCATGGTGGCCACTCGAAGCCAATCCCCTCTGGCTCTCCGTGTATTGCGAAGCGCAAACCATAAGGGTCTCTATCAGAGACTACATGGAGAGGTATTCGCCCATCACCGATGTGGACCGGGTAAGCCGGATTTGGCAATATGAATATGTCTCGCTAACACCGGTAAGGGTTCGGGATCTGGTGAAAGGAGCGATCCTCGCGTATTCTTCCAAGCCCTGGTCACGATTTGAAGAAATTAACTTAGCGCGCTATGCACGAGAAGCCCAAGGATTAGAACGGGTGGCCGAACTTGAGGAACGCGCCGGATTGAATGCCGCCCACCTCAAGACCTTGATGACGGAAATCACCCACCTTCAGGATCGCACTGCGCAAGCCATCGCCGACCATCTTCATGGCAAGGTGCAAAGCCACCTACTAGTGGCGTGGCATCAATTACAACAATGCCAGGAGCTACTGTACGACAATCCCCACCAGGTGCGTGAGCTGCTGAACACCTCCATGGAAATTTTGGACACGGTCCGGGAACAACAAATCCGACAACTCTGCCACGCAATTCACCCAGGCCTGATCCGAATTGCGTTAGTACCGGCCCTTAAACACTTAGTCGAACGGTTTTCGAGTTGTTTCGAGGTCGATCTCAAATTGGATTCCACAGTGAGTACGTGGGACGGTCGTCTTGACAGCCCAGTTACCGCCGAAAAGCGCATGGCGCTCTATCGGGTGGTGGAGGAGGCCCTAAGTAATCTGGTTCGTCATTCGCTTGCGACGCGAGCCGATATTGCTTTGGATGTTGATCGGCAGACGGTCCTCGAACTTAATGTCGTCGACAACGGAAAGCCCTGGAACATAGATGTAAGTGCGCCCCATTTGGGTCTTTTTAACATGATGACTCGAGCAGATGAAGTCGGAGGAACTCTTGAGTTCACACATAGCGCCCACCAAAATCAGATGGTACTGCGGATTCCCCTGGGTGAACCTCACGAGGCCGGCCAATCCCGTCGAGTGGGCCAATGATCGCGGCGAGCTCAAGCAAGAACCCGTAGGCAACCTTCTCCTAAATGCCTAGATGATTGGCGTGACGGGGCCGCCTGCCATTTAACAACAACGCCAAAAAAATCAAGTAAGACACCGCGACATCCAAGATTGCGACGCCCGGATGCCGACCGATGGTCGCATCGTAGACCCCATGAAACACCGCCACGAGCATAATAAGTCCCAGGCCCATGCGCCACCTGGCGACTCCTTGTGCGGCAATTTGGCCTATCCCCCAGGCCGCAATCCCTGCCCAAATGGCATGCAAAAACGGCGTGTAAAGAGCCCGCGTAAGGGCCGTAAAGGTCCCGATCCCAAACGCGTGACGCATTACCTCGAACGCCAATCCGCGTTCCACATAGGAGATGTTTTCTACCGCTGAAAATCCCAAACCGGAGGAAACTCCAAGCATCATGTAGCTGAGGGGAGACCAGACCTTTTTTTTGGCACGCTGCCACAGCATTACCAAAAACACCACAAGTTGCTTGGCGACTTCTTCGGTAATTCCGATGCAAAGAACGTAGGCCGGGGTAGATATTAGTACCTGTGGCGCGTTTAGGAAGCCTCGAGCCGGAGTGTGATACCAGAACGATTCGACCAGCATAGCCAGAGAGGTCCCAATTAACCCGGTGAAGATGTATGCCCCGATATCCAGGGTTAGCGGTCGTAACCGAATCTGATTAGCCAATAACGGTTGGAACACAAAAAACCAAAACAACGAAAAATAAACCATCATCCCTACCACGATGTTGACATGCAGAGCCAGCAACAAGATGGGTGCGATGGCCAGCAACAGCAACCCAAGATAGAGGCGAGATGCGGCAATCGTCGCAAGATATCGCACCGGGTTATCTGGTAGCCAACGATGAGCCACACTAAAAAGCCCACCAGTTCTCCGCAACTGGCACGTCGCGCAATGCACTTCGAGAAGAGTTTGTCCGCATTCGGCACACTGCATTCCGACACATCCTGTCGCGCCACAATTTCTACCGATCTTATCACGACATCGCGCACGCCTCCAAACTAAACACCATGGCTCGCCTGCAGGCAATAAGGCGAGCCATGGTGATTTTACTCTAATGATCGATTTATCCGCGATTGTCTCGACGTCCGGCCACCCCAATGGCTCCCGTCTGGAATTCTTCCGATGCCCCTACCGCGGTCGTGCCTTGGCTTGCGCCCGCATCTTCTGACTCATCATAAATGTAGCGTTGGCCCCGAAAAACCGAAAGAACCGCTGCCACTAGCGATAGCCCCGCCGAAAACAGGAACACCACCCGAAGCGATTTCATGAAGGCGTGGGCAATCAACGTCGGAAAGAACCGCGAAGATAGCATCAGCCGACTTTGTACGGCCGGCAAGTGAGCGATGACGGCGGTCGGAATTAGGTGCGCCAGCGGATTATAGCCCAGGAGTGACGCAAACAGCACCGCCATTGGTGGCAGATGGCTTAGGCTCACTACCATCGCATGCGGCAATGCAAACTGACTGAGGCCGTGTTGCATGGCAAAAGGAAGGTTCGCCGCGAGGGAGCCAATAATCATGGAAAAGAAGATCCCCATGCTTAACATGGTACCCGCATTCATAAAGGTGGCCCGCATCCCTGATGCAGCGCCACGATAGCGGGCAGGGACCGCGCTCATAATCGCCGAGGTGTTGGGCGATGCAAAGAGTCCTTGCCCGACACCCACCACAAAAATCCACATCGCAAACGGAAAGTAGGAAAAGTCGGCCGGTAGGGTGTTCAGCAAGAAGAACCCCGCCGCGGCCACAACCATCCCCACTGTGGCGAACCCTCGAGCCCCCCACTTATCCGACAAGCGCCCGCTTATGGGGCCTGCCACCAAAAACCCAACCATTTGGGGAATCGTATCGATGCCCGCCCGTAGCGGAGTATTAGCAAAGGAGACTCCATGAAGAGGTAGCCAGATCCCCTGCAACCAAATAATTAGAATAAAAGACAAGCCACCCCGGGCAACAGCAGCCAGTAGCATGCTGATATTGCCGATGGCGAAGGCTCGGTTTTTAAAGAGCCCGAGTTTGAACATCGGGTCCTTAACGTAGCGCTCAATGATCAAGAAGGCTATGAGCAATACCACACCAACGACCAGACTGGTAATCACAAATGGGCTGGTCCATCCCATCGGGTGATGGCCATAGGGCGTGATGCTGTAGGTAAGCCCGAGCATCACCCCCAAAAGCCCAATGGCGAAAGAAAGATTGCCCCACCAATCTAACCGACTGGGACGGCGTGCCGCAGTTTCCTTGAGCGCAATGTATGCCCACACGGTACCAAAGAGCCCAATCGGCACGTTAACCAGGAAAATCAAACGCCAGTCGATGGTCGATAGGATCCCACCCACGATTAGGCCCAAAACCCCGCCCGCAATCGCGGCAATTTGATTTAAACCCAGCGCAAATCCCCGTTCGTTAACGGGAAACGCATCGGTTAGGATGGCTGCACTATTGGCGAACAGGAAAGCGCCCCCGATCCCCTGGACGAAACGAAAGATAATCAGTTCCCATTCTCCCGCCGTGCCCACACTCGGGGTGAAGTACAACAGGATGGATCCTATGGTAAACACTAAGAACCCCATGTTGTATAACCGCACCCGGCCGTAGCTGTCGGAAATCCTCCCGAAGGAAACCAGGAGAATTGTGGTGGCCACGTTGAATCCCATTAAAATCCATAGCAAAAGACTCGTCTGGCCGGTCGCCAGGGGATCAATATGGATCCCCCTAAAAATAGCCGGTAATGAAATAATAAGTATGGTGCCGTTAATAGACGCCATCAGCACGCCAAGCGTCGTATTGGACAACGCGATCCATTTGTACCGACTACCTAAATCCATCTGGGTCAATTCTAATCCTTCCTTTCTTCGAAAATCAGCACCGCTGATTCTCCCGCACCATCGCATCCACTTGGTCCGCCAACATCTCGAGGCC
>JAKADJ010000122.1 GCA_021820645.1 Bacillota bacterium | reverse complement strand
CGCGGTTGGCGGGTCAGCGTCCAATGGACCGTTGTGGAGTCGATAGATAGCGGTATCCATCCCCAGGCAGCCGCCAGCCCGGAATCGAGAAAGCCAGCAACGATGCCATTGCCACCAGTCCCCAGACGGCAAAAGCTCCATTGATCGACCAAGAACTTGCTACCGCTCCAGTGATCAGCGTCCCAAACGGGTAGAGAGCACTTCCCATCAGGAACAGTCCACCCTGTACCCGACCACGCAAGGGATCGGGGATGGCCATCATAATATGGCTACTCAGCACCACACTTGGGGGCTGGCCAGTCAGGGACGCCACCGCGAGAGCGCCCACCGCCACCCACGGGGTCATGGCCAGGTATCCGGCCAACCCCGCGAGGACATAGGCTCCCACTAGGGCCACCAACAATCTCTGGTAGCGGTGGGATTTTAGGCGTGGCGAAAGCGCCGAGCCCACTAGAGAGCCGAGGGCGAGAACGACAAACCCCACACCCACGTCAATTCCGCCCTTGGTGGCCATCCAAAACACCATGGCGTACAGCATCCCTTGGGAGGCGACATTCATCACGCCATTGGTCACCGCGTAGACTCTCAAAAAGCGATCCTGGATCACCATAGACAAGCCACGCCAGACCTCACTCCGCGTCATCGCTACGGGCTTACCTTCACCAAGACTTTGGCGAATCCGGGACAGTACGATCAGTTCCATAACGAATGACACCGCATCAATGGCAAAGGGCAGAGTCGGGGCGATGGTGAAGGTTAAGCCGCCCAATAGGGGGCCGACGAGCGTGGTGGCGGCATATTGAGCTTGCCAGGCGGCGAAACCACGCTGGGCATCCCCGTCACCGAGCGTGCGAGTCACGGCAGCACTTTGCACCACGGCCGCAGCGGAACCAACGAATCCATTGACCGACCAGGCGAGACCAATGATCCAGTATTGGAAGCTCGGATGCCATGCTACACAAAGAGAGACCAAAGACATTGCGAGCGCACCGATAGCGGCACTGATCATGAGCACGACACGCCGGGGCCAGCGGTCTGCCATAAATCCGCCGGGAATACGCATCACAACCGTGCCGATAAACCCCACCGTGGCCAAAATGCCAGCCAGCGTGTACGAATGACTTTGCTGGATCACGTAGAGAGGCAGTGCCGCCAAACTAAAAGCACTGCCCGTTTCCGAGAGCACCGAGGATATCCACAAACGCCGAAAATCTGCATGTTGCCGTAAGACGTTAATGATATCCATCGCGGGCGCCCCACTGTCTATCAAGATACGGCTGATCCACCGCTAAACCTAAAAAGGCCAAGGCCATCGACCGCGGAGCCATCATAGGGGAACGCCCCGGAGGATTTTTAATCCTTGTCATTTAGAATCCGGGTCATAGTTCCGGGAATTTCGCGGGCCTCCCAGCTCCCATCCGCATGCCGTCGGTAGCCATCATCGTAATGGGCCCAAAAATCGTCCGGTCGCCTTAAGGAGTCTTCCGTCGCAACGGCTCCCCAACCCGGCCCGCGGTATAAGATTTCGTTAAAGTCGGGGTAACTTACCACATCCTTAGATCGCAAACTCGCATCGGGCCAGACTTCGATGTCTAGAACCGTCAAGACTTCCCCTTGATCCGCGACCAGATGACTGGTTAAATCCGGGCCCGTGGGCTTGCCGATCATTTGATGAGGCCCCACCACCCTGTCGTGCGCACCCATGCGCAGGGTGCCGCGACCCGAAAGAATGAGATAGTACTCATCCACGGCCGAATGACTGTGAAGGCGCGCCGTGGCATGGCCCGGGAGAACCCGTTCGACCCGCATAAAGGCTCGACCGACCCCAAGTGCAGGCATCATGTAGCGGGCCTCTTCGGCGTCCTCGTATAGTTCCCGGAAATGAGCATGCATACTGCCTGGATCGGGGGCGTCCATCACGTCGTAAACGGGGGCTACCCAGAGGTTGTCAGACATTTCGAATCCCCCTTCAACCGAGTTACTTTGGGTCAGCCACAATACCTGATCAGACCAAAAGGATGCCAGACGAATCACAAATTCCCGGGCTACTGCGGTCAGTGCCGGTACCACACAGACGATCGGTTCACGGATTTCCGGCCTAAGCCGTCCCCCTACTCGTCCCAGGTTATCCCAAAACCATCGCGCCAACGACAGACACTGCCGACTGTCTCCTGTGGGCAAATCGCCAGGCCACTCCGGTAAAAAAAGTTCCCAAGCGAGGTCACATCGCACCAGATGCTCGAATCTCGCCACGTCGGCTCCTTTCTGAACAAAATGTATGGGACGCATCCAAGTCCTCCCGTCCTAAATGTCTCCAACCCAACGTCATCCGACATGCCAAGAGTTCTCTATTTCGACCCCCATTTCCTCCTTGGGGGCGATCTTGATTTTGTGAGAAAACCCGCCCAATCCGCCGGTGCATTGGAGTTTCCTTATGATGTCGATCGGATCTGGTCGGCAACCGCGCCCACGACGGACGCATCAACCCAATGGACGTAATGCCCGCCGGGAACGGCAAGGGTCCAGAGATGCGGATTACGCCGGAGTAGCCACTCGACCGATTGCTCCGTCCGACGCTGCACGCTAGGAGATTCCGACGACTTCAAGCTATACACCAGCAACGCGGGCATCGTACTGCGCACCAAGAGTCGGGGCGGGTTGGCCCGATATAGTGCGAGGAGAAGCGCCAGGCCCTCCGCCGCCAATATTGGTTCACAGTCCAATGCTTCGCGGAGATAGTAGTCGTCTTCCAAGGCATACCATCCCTTCTGACGACAGGTATCCAGGCGACGCTCCAGCGGATCGGTTTGATCCGACGGATCGTTCAGGTCCAGCCACCGCGCCAGCCGTTGGATGCCGACGAATCGTTCCAGCGCGGATATGATCGGCACCACATAGCCTAAAACGCCCGGCTGGCTGTGCCAGCGCGGCAGACGGTGGTGCCCCACATCCAGCAACGTCAATGAGGATACCCGAGCAGGGTAATGATCCGCAAAAACCAGCGCCACATAACCCCCGAGTGAGTGACCAACTATATGCACCTTGGAAAGGTTTCGGGAGTCCAAATAGGACGCCACCCAGTCCGCAATCGCCCGTTCGGACACGGGCGGTTCGATGCCCGCACTGCGTCCGTATCCGGGAAGATCCACCATAAAAAACTGGTAGTCCGGTTGCAGCGCCTCTCCGATGTTCAAGCCCGCGCGACCCGGCCATCCGGCTCCGGGAAAAAAGACGACAGGATCCCCCGAGCCCATCGTTTCATCATAAAACTGCATCACTAACCCTCTTTCATCACGACGTTCATTGGGGTGGAAAAATATATACCGGTTTCTCCAGCCCCCATCATCCGGAAAGGTTTTTACGGTAACTCGTCGGTAAAACTCGGCCAATCTTTCCCTTTCAAAAATTGAGCCGAAGGGAGGCAACGGACCGGCGGGTATACACGGCTCTTTCCAGACGGCGGGTGCCCGGTCGGAGATCGCGGAGTGGGCTGTCACCCCCGGTCACGTTTTAGCGAGACTCCATCACGAAATCTCTCCTTCAATCATTAGCCACGATGAGAATCGCAAAACCGGGATCACCAACGCTAAAATAATCCATACCGGGGAAGGGGTATAGAACAAAAATCCCCAGGCACACGAGACCAAAAATAATCATAAGCCCAATGACCGCTTGACTATTGAGGGGGGTACGAGCCGGATTGCCACCCCGGGCGCGTTCTCCGTGGCACCGCAGATGATAGGCTCCACTTAGTCCGGGCCATTGCAACGCCGTAACGCAATCGTCCTTGGAGACGGTCGCGTCGGCGCACCGGTCGCAATAGATCAAGTTTGTTGCCGGGTGGTCCAAGCTGTTGATCCCCCCTCAGATCCGTAGTATCGGATCGGAACGCTTCGCATTGCCTATCATGGGACTATAATGCTCCGGTCACCAGGTGATCGTCGGCACCTCATTTTGTAATTGCGCTAACGCATGGCGCATGGCCCCTTCATTGGATGACGGCTGGGCAAGCGGCGCCAACAGCGCCACGATCTGATTTAATTGATGGAGAATCGATGGTGACCGGATGGCATGGGTGGGGATCGCTATGAGATCCTGAACCAGTTCGGACGGTGCGGAGGCATCGGCCCCGGCCCCGATCATGTCGAAGTACCCTTGCAACCCCGTGGCTTCGCCCAACAGATACGGTTGGAGGGATTGCACAGTTTGCACGACATGTTGATCGGTACCTTTGGTCGATTGGACAATGCGCACATATGCGCCAAAATCATCGTAGAACAACCGCGAGGATGTCATATGTGGAGCCGGGCCCACAAGGGATAGGGTCCACTGTAGGGTAAGCACACCCACAATCCCTATCCCGAGCGCTACCAGCCACCCTTTCCACTTTGTTACAATAACGCCCATTATGTTGGTCGTCTCCTCTCCTATTTTCATCATCCGCAAAGAGACCGGTCCACGCAAGCACTCAGGAGAGACGGGAAAAATAACCCGTGCCGCATCTGTTCAGGCCTGTGTTACCATGGTTAGTCAATCCTTAACCGCCGCGGACGTCCTCGTCGGCGACAGAATCCATGAAGCCGTTAACAAAAGTTCCCGGGACAACACTTTACTCCAGATGGCGCTTGGGCCGTGGGGCTTGGCGCCATGGTGTCAAGACCACAGCAGACATGAACTGGACTCACCTCATTCCGCTACGAGATCCGACCGGTGGAGATCGGGCGAAAACATTAAAGCAGTCGCCCGGGTCGCCCCGTCAATGCTGTCGGCCCCGTCTCCGATGACGGATAATCCCCCATGAGCGCATAGGCCGTGGTATCGGAGTGCACCCGGTCCGTGCGCGTCGGATGCACCACTTGCATGCGTAATCCGATCGTGGCCAGGAGCTGCGATCCATACTGCGCCAGGTCTTCGAGGGTGCGTCCGAGCGCATCATCATTAAATTGGGACGCCTGGATCGTGTCGCCCCACAAGAGGGCCAACGGCACAGTCTGCACCGACTCTTCCACCCGGTAGAGGGGATTACGACGGGACAGCACATTCATGACCAGGATCAGCAACAGGACACTGGGGGCAAGGCGTGCTCGCGCGCGGTCCCAGGGGATGATGGTGTCCACCACGGCCAGCCAATTCACCTGATCGGCCAGCAACCGCACCGCGAACGCGGTGCCGCTATGCGGGAACAGATACGGGTCCTTCTGGTTCGGGACAATCGTCTCAATCGGATTTTTTATCATACGGAAGGAGATTCAACATCGCCGTCAAATCTCCTTTGCGAGAATCTTCCGTGTATTTAAAGGCTAATTTGGGATTTATTGACACGCGGAGGCTTGGATATAAAGAAGAAGAGTATGAAATTCACAATACATCACCGAACTGTGCTACCGTCTGCTATTCTCAACCATGACTGAGTAAGAAGAGTATATCCCACGAATGTAAGCAATCTAATTGCTTGTGATCCCAGCATTTATTCGCCGCATCCACAACACGAACGTTTGTGCTTCCGTTCTTTTGAGGTATACTCAAGTCAAGGGGTGGTGATTGCACATGAAACAAATGACTGCCGAAGAACTGTACGATAAGCTAAAAGGAAAGCCTTACGTGGAGTGGACCGACCTCGTGCAAGTAATTGGAGACGAGTTCCACGTCAATTTGGTGGTGGAAGAAAGCCCTGAGGATGAAGACGTCATCGCAATCGCCAAGGACCCGGATATTCTGCGTCAAATTCGAATGAGCAAACAGGATAGGGAGAATGGGCGCGTGTATGGGCAGGAGGATGGACTAAAGTATCTGCGAGACAGAATTCAGGGTGCAGAACGTGAATAAATCGTACTTTGTCACATGGTCCCAGACCGGTATTGATGAATTGGTAGGATACGCGCATATCCGGCTCATGTCAAAGAGCGGATCTTGACTGATTCCTTTCGTCGACTGGCCCACAGTCCAGCGTTGACCGCCAAGCAGATTAAAAATGGTCCTTTAGAAGGGTACTGGGTGCAGCACGGATTATACCAAGTGATGCTGATTTTCCAAGTGGATGAAGAGCGTCTTTCGGTTCAAATCGATGGTATCAAACATAAGGCACAGGACGTATATTGGATGCGCGGTCGCCGGTAACCCTTTGAATCGATTCATGGGGATTGGGTGAATTTTGATGGTCCTCACCGCAGCCTCATATCCATCGCTTCCTATAGAGGTAGTACGGTGCACTACCCAACACTCCGTTACCGAAACTTCACCCGAACATCGATTTCGTTGTCATTACGCGTGTACTCGATCCGCTCAATAATCTGCTTCGCCAGGCGGTTTCTCTCCATCGGATGGATACCTATGGTATCCCATGAGTCTTTAAGAGTTTCAATCCGCTGCAACCGTTCTGCATGTGTCAATGGCGAACGCCCGTCCAGACTTTCCTTCAACTGCTCGACTTCATTTTCCTTTTTGACCGTCAGGTCTTTCAAGCGCTCCAGTCGCGTTTTGTACTCCGGCTTCGTCACATCTCCGATTACGAACAAATCCTTCAACTGGCTCACACCGTCCCTGAGCTTTTCAAGTTCTCGTTCCTTTACGTCCAAGAGATGTTGTGGCGAGATGTCTAGTTCGTCGACGCTTACAGGTGTTTTAGGAAGTTCTTGTTCGTGCTGCCGTAGACATTCCATCACGGCTATTTCAACATGTTCCAGTTCGATGCCGCGATTGCCGCAAGGATGGCCGAATAGCAATATACGCTGAAAGTGGAGTAGTTTATCGACCTGTCACTGGTGACCGGACCTAACCTGGCACGCCTAACCGATCAACAGAT
>JAKADJ010000121.1 GCA_021820645.1 Bacillota bacterium | reverse complement strand
GGTATTGGACAGGACCCAGAAGGTTCGGTGCCCAGATGACATCGTCTATCCGAGAGTATCATCAGCAATTTCAATCGGGCCGAGCTACGCCACGGGATGTCATCGAAGAGTCCATCGCGCGCATTGGAGCCAGGAATTCCGAACTGAATGCATTTATTTCGGTGGATTGGGCCCGAGCCCGCCGCGAGGCCGATGAGGCCAGCGAAAGATATCGGACAGGTCTGATTAGAGGAGTGCTGGATGGCGTACCCGTCGGGCTGAAGGATTTGTTCAACACTCAAGGGATTGCTACGACTGCCGCGTCAAAAATTCTGTTAAAGAACGTGCCAAATGACGACGCCGCGGTGGTGTCCCAACTTCACCTGGCTGGGGCGAACACACGTCTCGGGAAATTGAATTTGCATGAATTTGCGTTTAGTCCTACCGGAACTGCGTCGTATTTTGGACCGATGAAAAATCCCCACGATCCCACGCGCATGGCTGGTGGATCGAGCGGGGGATCCGGGATTGCCGTCGCGACGCGGATGGTGACCACGGCCTTAGGAACCGACACGGGAGGATCCGTACGGATACCCGCAGCGTTTTGCGGAATTTATGGTCTAAAGCCTACCTATGACCGGCTCAGTCGTCACGGCGTGATACCGTTATCGTGGACATTAGATCACGTGGGTATTTTAGCCGACAGTCTCGATAACTTGGCCGTCATGTCCACGTGCTTAGGTTTTAAAGACCCGGATCTCACCGGCTCGGAGTCTTTTGGGTTCCCTGACATGCGGGTGTTATGGCTCCAAGATGATATGTGGGACCCGTTGGACGAGGTGGTCCAAAATTCTATGCGTCAGGTCATCCAACGTATGATCGGGATGGGGATAGACATTGTGCCGGGTGATTTACCGAGAGCCGGAGAAATTCGTGCCAGTCAACAGGTGATTTTAGGGTCTGAGGCGGCTAACTACCACTGGTTGTGGCTACAAAACCAACCCGAAGACTATCAACCCGATGTCCGTGAGCGCCTGACAACCCGCGCTAGTTTTTTGGCAATTCACTACATTGAAGCGCTGCGTCGCAGGCAGGAACTCATCATGTTTTATCGTGATACCGTGTTTCGGGATGTCGCCTTTATCGTATCACCGACGGTTCCCATCCGCCCCCCAAAGTTGGAGGTGGATCAGGTGAACGGAATAGATGTGCGGCAGGTGCTGACGGTATGGACGGCACCGTTCAATCTTTTAGGGTTGCCTGCGGTGACACTGCCGGTTGGTCGGCCAGAAGAGGGCATGGGTCTACAAATTGTAGCTCCATGGGGGGAGGAAAGACGGCTCCTGCAGTTTGCGGCGTCGGTGCACGGTGGGTATAGGGGATAAATCTTCGTCAAGACCCTCATGCTACCGGCATGAGCTCCCGACGAATGCGCCTTGCGAAGAGCCTGAAGCATATTCACTGGGGGACTACGCTTCAGGTCATAAAGACCGGCTTAGCATCTGGGCTGTCATGGGGATTGGCTCGGATTCTACTGGACAGCCCGAGACCATATTTTGCGCCACTGGCGGCTATTTTGTCTGTGCAAGTCACCGTCAAGGAGTCGGTTTCGCGAGGCCTGCAAAGAGTGGTCGGGGTGGTGGCCGGGATCCTGGTGGCACTCCTTGCAGTGCATGTGATGGGGAATTCAGCTTGGAGCATTGGGATATTGGTGTTCGTGTCCATGATGATTGCGACGCGGCTCAAGTTGGGAGCCCAAGGGATACCTCAAGTGGCGATCAGTGCATTACTGGTGATGACGATAGGGGCGAGCGTCCCCGGGTACGCTCTAGCCCGGATTCTCGACACCTTTTTAGGGGCTCTGGTGGCCATCGTGGTAAATGCTCTGGTGGTGCCTCCCGATTTTACGGGAATTGCCGAAACGGCCTTGGATGGGCTGGCTGCGGCTATCGGGCAAGTACTGAGTGGAATTCGAGATGATCTGATAGATGGACTCGAATCTGAAGAAGCCAATCGTCACTTAGCCCGAGCGCGGGAGGTGGATCGTGCATTGCACTATGCCCAAAGTGCGATTCACCAGGCGGAGGCCAGCCTGCAATGGAACTACTTATTACGCCATCGAAAGTCGCGATTAATGCGACTCCGCCATGCTATTGTGGTCTTGGAGCACTCGGTCAGCCAAGTGCGTGGGATTGCTCGGACACTATTCGTGACGTTGAATCGGGACGTCACCCAGACGTTTGGAGCCCTAGGGTCCCCGGTCGCCGCCGAGATGATGGACCTCTTTACCGTGATGCAGCAAGCGCTCGCGATTTATGCCGTCCTGATTCGGGGACAAGACCGGAACGCGGCCGTGCATCTGGATGAGCTTCTCGCCGCGGCCGGCAATCGGCGTTCCCGGCTTCTGTATCAAGCTGCCGATATATTACTGAGGAATCATGCCATGCAATTTCTCGATATTGCGGCGGTGGTCTCTGATTTGGAAAAGATGAGCGAAGACCTGACGGTCTCCGCCCATCTCTTAGTACCACTCGTGACCACGTCCGATTAATGCGGTTGATATCGGGACCGGCTTTCAGCCAGTACACGTTCCCCGTCTTCTTTCGGCAACCAACCACCAATCGTGGTGGCTTTTCCTTCAAGTTGTTTATAGGTGGCAAAAAAATGGGCGATTTCCTTGAGGGTATGGCCGTTGACTTGGTCCAAATTTGTAATGTGGGTGAATCGTGGGTCATCGACCGCGACCGCTAAGATTTTGTTGTCGATTCCTTTGTCGTCTGTCATTTCCAAAAGCCCCACGATCCGGGCATTGATCACGCAACCCGGAAAGGTAGGAAAGCTCGTCAGCACCATCACGTCGATGGGGTCCCCGTCTTCGCTTAGGGTGTGATCTACAAATCCGTATTCCATCGGGTAATGAAACGGCGAATGAAGAACCCGATCGAGTCGTATCTTACCGGATTCATGGTCGACCTCGTATTTGTTTTGGCTCCCTTGAGGGATTTCAATAATGACTTCTACGTCCATGTTATGGCCTCACCTTCTGTCGATTTTCTTGGGATATTGTGGCGGATGCGATGGAGAAAATCAATCCTGATGTTGACCCTGAAGGGACGGTATGCCAATATGGTCCATTGAGGTAGGAGACAGGAATGAGCACAACGCGGCCCGAACGATTGACCCACGCCACGCGGCGATTATTGTGGACCTATGGGGGTTCCAACGTGGCAGGAGCCCTTGCATCAACGTTTGTGAATCTTTTTATCTTTGTCGTCACTGGTCAGTTAAAAGCCCTGGCTATCTTTAACGGAGCCTATTTCATTTCACTGACATTCGTTTTCTATGGGGTGGCGTGGCTTTTTAAGCGGAAGACCCCATTATTTGCCTACCAATGGGGATTGGTCCTTACCACGCTGTTTTATGTTAGTTTGCTGGCCCTGCTAACACGAGCTTCAGGTTACATTGGATGGCTCGGCCTATTTTATGGAGTAGCTCAAGGCGTGTTCTGGTTTGGTGTGAACTTGATGACATTTGATACCGTACCTGCTCAACAACGGATTCGGTTTTATGGTGTCAGTTCGGCGCTTGGGAGCGTAACGGGAATCCTTGGTCCTTTAGCCGGGGGGGTGATTGTTAGCGCCATTCCAGGAATTATCGGCTATGTGGCGTTGTTTTTGTTAGCGACCATCATGTATGGTCTTACGTTTGTTCTAAGCTTACGAGTCGAACCAGGGCCTCCTCTCGGCCGGATTCCTCTCACGTTTAGCCTGGCGTTGCCGTGGCGCGACCGATTGTGGTCCAAGGCATTTAGTTCCTTAGTGATTCGGGGCACTCGGGAAGGGATCACAGGTCTGGCTGGGGTGTTTTTAGTCTATATCGCGACCCGGCAAGCGTGGGCCGTAGGTGTCTTCGGAGGGGTAACAGCGCTGGTACGTACTGGAACCTCGCTCTGGGTGCCCCGATGGGTGACGCCAGAGCGCCGTGTGAAGGCTTTATGGATTGGGACGTTCGGAATGACGGCAGCGGCTTTGATCCTGTTGATTCATACGTCATGGCCCTTCGTATTTATCTATGGGATTGTAACGGGATTTACCATGCCATGGTACATGATTCCCAATGCGGCCATTCCTCTGGACGTGATGGACCAAGATCCGAATATTGGTGAGCACCGGGTGGCTTATACATTGAGTCGCGAAATTGGGTTGAATCTTGGTCGCCTTTTTAGCATTGCAATTTTGGTAGCGGCATACGCCGTTTATCCTAGCCCAGGCATTCTGGTGGGGTTATTAATCGGAACGTCTATGATTCAAGGCGGGGTGGCAACCCTGGCACGACAAATCTGGAGTCGCATTGTCGTGGCCTGAAATTTTGCTCCGGGTGGCCGCGTTAGGTAAGATAGGCAAGGGAGGCGATGGATAGCATGCAACGACGGTGGGCTAACTTGGCTTTAGCCATTGCCTTATTATTGTTCGTGAGCACGTTGTGGTTCCGGCATTACCTCCTGGCCCAGTACGTGGAAACCATGGCCTTGGCGGGTTTGGCCGGAGGAATTGCCGATTGGTACGCCGTGACGGCATTGTTTCGCCATCCCTTAGGTCAGAAGTGGCTACCCCACACCTCGATTATTGCGGCCAATCGGGAACGCATCATTGAGGCCATTGCCACCATGGTTGAACAGGAGCTGTTGTCGGTCACTTTCATCGAGGCCAACATTGAAAAACTTAATATTGGACTTCAAATTATCCGGATTTTGCGCTCTGAAAGTTCAAGACTTGATGGGGTGGTTCGTGATGTGATTCTCGAATTACTCGAAATCCTTCCCATGGAGCAAATAGCTCAGATGGTCCAAGAGTTCGCTGAAACTAAAAGTGAAAGCATTACGTTATCCGATTATCTGGTCAATTTGATGCGCTGGCTTATTGAGAGTGGTAATGATAGGAGCCTCTTTCGATTCCTTAGCCGCCATGTGATAACCGTGTTGGAGAGCGTGGAATTTACTGAGGATATGGAAGAACGGCTCAAGGCACTCTTAGAGAACTACACTAAAACCACCACGCAAAAACTGTTGCTCGGGCTCTTAGAATCGTTAGGTACGGTCGACTACCAAGATCTTAGTAAAACGGTTAAAGATCAATTGGTCCAATGGCTGATGTCCGACAAGGCCCTCGATCAGTTCGAGTTGGCGTTGGTGCGTATCATGATGACGTTACGGGATGACGAGAAGCTCAGGGCTCGAATTGAAATGGTGAAGACCGACGCCATTCATCAAATCCCTTGGCTACGATTGGTCGATCTCGGGGCCGGCCAATTGCGGAACACGGTTAATAACGGGGAGTTCGCACAGGCTGTGGGACGATTTCGACATCAAATTGCCGATATGTTGGACAGCAATCCCGAGCACCAGGCGGTCTTGGAAACCATGGTTAAGAGCTCCACCGTTCAATTGGTGCGCCGCTACCACCCGGTTATCGGCCGCTTAGTTCGGGACAACCTCACCCAGATGGACGAGCGCGACTGGATCAACAAGTTAGAATGGTACGTGGGTCGCGACCTCCAGTGGATTCGGGTCAATGGAGCCTTAGTAGGGGGCCTCGTGGGTCTCTTGTTATCCGTACTGGTGCACACCTTCCTACACCTCTAGGACTGTTTAGCCATCCGTCGCACCATGGCATTAATCTCTGCGCCTAGGAGGAGCGACCACGCTAGTAAATACAGGTATAGCATCAAGATCATCACAGCTCCAAAGCTGCCATACATACGATTGTAGGACGAGAAATGCCCCGCATAGTATGAAAAACCCCAAGAAATCCCAATGAATATAAAGAGGGCAAACACTCCGCCCCAGGTCCATAGTTTAAAAGGCTGAGGTTTATCCGGCAAAAAGGCATAGAGAAATGCCAAAACGAACAAAAACCCAACCAGAACGGCGGCCCAACGCAGGGTATCAGCCACCCATGGGGTTGCGTGAAGTCCAAAGCCCCAGAGCAGAACCCACTGCACCACCCGGACGCCAGACAGAGTAAGGCCGATGCCCATCACTAAAAGCACCCCAACCCCAAGACCGAGGCCGATAGACATCAGATAGGTTTGCCATAGTTTACGGCGCCGCGGATAGGGAAACTCGTAGGCATGATTCACCGCGTCGATGAGCTGACGAAATGCCCCAGACATGGCCCAGAGGAAGGCTAGCGCACCCAGCGAAAGTAGCGCGGGACTCTTACGGTGAATGATGCCTTGCAGCGTGCTCAAAATAAACTGAAGCACCGATGATGGAACCAGTGTGGCGATAGGGCCACGAATGCTCTGTTGCAAATCCGGGAAGTGAAGAAATGCTAAGAGGGCCGTGAGGAACAACATGAGGGGAAAGATCGCGAACAAGAAGTTATATGCGAGAGCAGCAGCGTAGGAACTGACGTCATCGCGTGCGACCCGCGATGCTAATTGGCGCACCCAGTCAAGTTTAAGTTTATGCAGATGACTCACCTCCGTAGTGTACTCTATCTATCGCCGCCGTCATGATTTGCGAGCACTTGTGGAATAGTAGTCGGTATCTCGAGAAACAGAGGAGTGCACTCTTGATGCCGCCTACGTTAGAGCCTATGACACTGGCCCTTGGAACGGGAATCTTGATCGGCGCCGCGTGGCCATGGATTGTGGCGGGGGGATCGGTGCTCGCGATCCCGGCCATCATTGCTGTGGTCGGCTTAAGGCATCCTAGGTCTGCCCAAGGCACTTCGATTGTGGCGATGTCGGCCATTGCGTTGCTGGGAACCGTAACGCGTGTTCGGCAGCGCAGCATCGACTGGGTCGGCACTCTGGAATTTACCATTCCCGCCTTGGCAGGTTTGGAGTTAGAACGGGTGCTTGGTTACGGACTTCTTCTCCGGGTTCGTCTCATTGTTTTGGGTTGCCTCTTGCTC
>JAKADJ010000120.1 GCA_021820645.1 Bacillota bacterium | reverse complement strand
TTAGAGAATCGGGATCTGCGTTTGGTATCGGAATCCAGTATCCTCGCGGTATTGGCCCCCGCTAAAGCCTTAGTCTAAGGTGTTATAGATCACAACTCTTTCAGGAGGTTATTGCAGATGGCAAAGCAGATTATTTATGACGAAGAGGCGCGTCGCGCTCTAGAGCGCGGTGTAGATAAACTCGCCAACGCGGTGAAAGTTACTTTGGGTCCCAAGGGTCGCAACGTGGTACTGGAAAAGAAATTTGGTGCACCTCTAATCACTAACGACGGTGTCACCATTGCCCGGGAGATTGAACTCGAAGACCCATTTGAATCAATGGGTGCCCAATTGGTCAAAGAAGTAGCCACCAAGACGCAAGATGTTGCCGGTGATGGAACCACCACGGCAACAGTGTTGGCGCAGGCCATGGTTCATGAAGGACTCAAAAACGTCACGGCTGGAGCCAACCCGATGGGCATTAAGCGGGGGATTGAGCACGCGGTGACCACGGCAGTTGAAGAGATTAGAAAGATCGCAGTACCGATTAAGGGTAAGGAAGCCATTTCGCAAGTGGCATCGATTTCGGCCAACGACGATGAAATCGGGCACTTAATTGCCGAAGCCATGGAAAAGGTCGGCGCGGACGGTGTGATTACGGTGGAAGAGTCCAAAACCACGGGTACTACCTTAGAGACCGTGGAAGGTATGCAATTCGACCGCGGTTATATCTCGCCCTACATGGTGACGGATACTGAGAAGATGGAAGCCGTCCTGAGTGACCCCTACATCCTCATCACGGATCGCAAGATTTCGGCGATACAGGATCTGTTGCCGGTACTCGAGAAAGTGGTACAACGCGGCAAGGCGCTGGTCATTATCGCCGAAGATGTGGAAGGCGAAGCACTCGCCACATTGGTGGTCAATAAGCTCCGTGGGACCCTTACCGCCGTTGCGGTTAAGGCTCCTGGCTTTGGTGACCGACGCAAGGCGATGTTGGAAGACATTGCTATTCTCACCGGTGGTCAAGTTATTTCCGAAGACATCGGACTCAAGCTCGAGAATGTGACCCCCGATGATTTGGGCCAGGCGCGTCAAATCAAGATTGCCAAAGAAGAGACCACGATTGTGGAAGGTCGGGGCAACGATGCCGACATTAAAAAGCGCGTGTCCGTGATTAAGAAGCAGATCGAAGACACGACTTCCGACTACGACAAGGAAAAACTCCAAGAGCGCTTAGCTAAGCTATCTGGTGGCGTGGCCGTGATCCAAGTGGGTGCCGCGACGGAAGTGGAACTCAAAGAGAAGAAGCTTCGAATCGAAGACGCTTTGTCGGCCACACGCGCCGCCGTGGAAGAGGGAATCGTACCTGGTGGCGGCACGGCACTGCTTCGCACGATTAAGGCACTTGAAGGCCTAAAGGCCGAGGGTGACGAGCGGATTGGGATTAATATCGTCCGTCGTGCGGTTGAGGAACCGGTTCGCCAGATTGCGCACAACGCCGGCCTCGAAGGCTCTGTGATCGTCGATGCGATAAAGAAAGAATCCGGTGATGTGGGATACGACGCCTTGAACAACAAAATCACTGACATGGTTAAAGCCGGAATTGTGGATCCGGCTAAGGTGACTCGCTCCACCTTACAGAACGCAGCCTCAATCGCGGCCATGTTATTGACCACCGAAGCCTTGGTGGCCGACAAGCCCGAGAAGAAGGATGCAGCGCCTGGTGGTGGCATGGGCGGTATGGGTGGCATGGGCGGTATGGGTGACATGATGATGTAACACCCCTCTCTTCGGTGATTGATGAAGAAGGGTATGGAGCGGCGTGTGGGAGATTATCCCCACGCCGCTTTGGTGTATCGATAGCCCGTCGTGTTGTTATCCGTAAGATTCCCGACGGGGGTCCTGTGCGCTGGGTTGACGTTCATCGCGAAGGGCGTGTTTTTTCGAGGACAAAAAATAAAGGTGCTTTTCTTTTGATTGTTGCCCCATAATAATGAGGAGAGTAGTGAGGAAAGGACGGTCAGGTGATGGCTATATTATGGTTACTGGGTGCATTTATTGTAGGGGCTATTCCCTGGGGCTATTTGGTGGCACACCTGCATTTCAAGACAGACATCCGTGAGCATGGGAGTCAGAACATTGGAGCCACTAATGTGGCACGGACTTTAGGGATGAAAGCGGGTGTGGCGGTTCTTCTTTTAGATGCTTTTAAAGGGGCGCTGGTGGTCGGTCTGACCCAGATCTATTTTGGGCACGTCTTATGGCTGGTGGGATTCTCGGGGTTTGTCGCGATTGGCGGTCACGTATTTTCCCCATTTTTGCGTTTTCGTGGGGGGAAGGGGATCGCGACTGGTCTAGGAGCTATCGCGATTATGAGTCCCCAAGCGGCCGTCATTGCGGTTCTGGCGTTTGGCCTCTTTGCCGTCGCGACCCGGATTATCTCTTTGGCATCATTGGCGGGAATTGCCGGGGTGGTCGTCTGGATGGCACTGGCCGCACCTAAGGCAGAGTTTTGGTCGTTTGCGGCACCGGCTATGCTGCTGACGATTTGGGCTCATCGGAAGAATTGGGATAGATTGGTTAAGGGGCAAGAGCCGAAGTTTGGAAAGTCTTGAGAGAAAATTTTTAGAGGATAAGGTTTCCAACCGCCTTTTGATGGGAAAGATATTCCATAGACGAGGAATTATCCCTGAAGGAGGACAACCCATGGAAATCACGCTGAACCAACTGATTGACCAAGCCCCTGAGTTAGCGATGACGTTGCGCAATGACATTCGGCAAGGCCAACTCTCCGCTACTCGAAAGACCGGGGTGGCAGGGCGACCCTATGTGCTCGATAGTGAGGTGCTATTAAAGTCGGATCGGGAGGCCTACCGGATGTTGGCTCAACAATTGGTCAACAATCCTGAACGACTCCAATTGCGACGCAGTGTTGCTTCCCGTGCGGAAACGTTCCGCCCCACCCCGACGATGGGGGAAGAGGCATGGCAGCCATTACTCAAAATGCTGGAATCCCAACATGGCATGTTGCAACAGATGATTAATGTCTTTTTGCATGAGATGCAACAAAGCCATGATCGCTATGACCGGCAGAGTCGGGAGATGCAAGAAATTTCCTATAAACTCGGACAGGCGCATCAAAAAGGCGAGCGCTTGGAGCGCTTGTTAACCGAAAGAATGGGACGCCAGGAACAGGCGTAAAAAGTGAGAGTCTTGGCCACACTATCTGTCTACCAGCTAAAAATGGGGAGGGTGTGTGATGGCGAACCAACTCATTCAGTGTTCTGTGTCATATTGTCGCTACAATGAACACGGCGAGGTTTGCAGCTTGAATCAAATCGTGATCCAAGCGCAAGTGCCCGGAGGGAGTGCAGAACCCCCGGAGCATCCGTCAGGACCTTTTGAGACATTTTGTGGTTCGTATGATCCCAAATAAGGACTCCCACTCGGGGGTCCTTACAACTTTGGCAGGTATTTGCGCCTAGGGGTTTAGTTTATGTAAGAAGTCCGGTAATATAGGGTAAATATTAAAGAAGAGTTCATCTCTAGAGAGAGCGGATGAGAACCGTGCGAGAGCCCAACCAGACCCTCCACTCGATTCGTGTGGTGAAGGAAGCCACAGGCCTTACGGATCGACGTATTCGCTATTATGAAACGCTACAGCTGTTGCAACCTAAGCGGACGAGCGGAAATCAACGGCTCTATTCGCAACATGATATTGAACGTCTGAAGCGGATCAAAGAACTACTAGATAACGGCATTTCGCTCAAAGAAATCCGTCATTACTTGGAGCATGAAGATGCGGCCATGGAACGGGGCCGGACTGAGGACGTGGAGCGGGATGCCGAGAGTTATTTTCAAGGCAAATTAATCGCCAGAAGAGATGCGGTGACCCGAGAGTCGCTCTATCCGCTCACTAACCGGGCGGATATCTTGCGTCGGATCCACCGCGATGATGAAAATCCTCACTAATTTACCTAGGAGGCCATGTACATTGGTAACCCATCCCGGAGAACGACTGGAACCCTTATTGCTCCATAAAGAGATTCAGGCCCGAGTAGATAACTTGGGGAAGCGCATAACCCTAGATTATGCGGGCAAAGAACTGCTGTTGGTTGGGATCCTCAAAGGATCTTTTGTTTTTATGGCAGATCTCATCCGTTGTATCGATTTACCTATTTCGATCGACTTCATGGCCATGTCGTCGTATGGAGCCGCTACGAAATCTTCTGGGGTGGTGCGCATCTTAAAGGATTTGGAGCAAGGTGTAGATGGGCGTCATGTGTTAGTGGTGGAGGACGTGGTCGATACCGGGCTGACGCTGAACTACATTTATGGGCATATGCGTTCTCGCGGGGCCGCCAGTGTTAAAATATGCTCGCTATTAGACAAGCCGAGTCGGCGCCAAGTGGCGGTACCCTTGCATTATAAAGGTTTTGAAATTCCCGACGAATTTGTTGTAGGATATGGCCTCGACGTGGACGAGAGATATCGGAATTTGCCTGATGTCTGTCGGCTGATAAGGGAGTAACCGATGAGTTACGTGATCGTGTTAGACTTTGGCGCCCAATATAATCACCTGATTGCGCGTCGCGTCCGAGAGGCTCGAATTTTTTGTGAAGTGTTGCCAGGAGATACGCCTGCCGCGGAGATTTTGGCGAAGAAACCGGATGCGTTGATCTTATCCGGCGGACCTTCCAGCGTGTTTGCTGCCGACGCACCGTCGATGGACGCCGCGCTGTTGACACAGGGGATCCCGGTTCTTGGAATTTGCTACGGGATGCAGCTTATGACGCGGCTCTTAGGAGGGCACGTGGAACCCGCCACAAAACGGGAATATGGGCGCACGCTCATGCAACGCACGGAAGAAAGCCCTCTGTTCCATGGTATTCCCCAAAGTTCGACGGTGTGGATGAGTCACGGGGACGTGGTGCTCGCTGTCCCGAAAGGCTTTCAAGTAATGGCCACGACAGCTACGACGCCGATCGCAGCGATGGCAAACCCGCAACGTAACTTATGGGCGGTCCAGTATCATCCCGAGGTGCACCATACCCCTGAGGGACAGGTCATGCTACGAAATTTTCTTTATGACATTGCGCACTTGACTGCCGATTGGGATCCCAAGGACCGGGTACAAGAAGGCGTCCGACAAATTCAAGCAGAAGTGGGGACAGGGCGGGCGTTGGTGGCCCTGTCGGGGGGAGTCGACTCGGCGGTTGCAGCTGCCTTGGCACATCGGGCGTTAGGAGATCGGTTGACCGCCGTACTCATCGACCATGGACTCATGCGTGAAGGAGAAATCGAAGAAGTACTCGCGGCGTTTCCCGATCTAGATTTGCGAGTCGAATATGCCGAGCAGCAATTTTTGGATGCGTTGCACGGGATTCGCGATCCGGAGGCGAAACGTAAGATTATCGGGCGTGAATTTATCCGTGCGTTTGAACGGGCCCGCGAATCGATCGGGTCGGTGGCGCATTTGATCCAAGGCACTGTGTATCCCGATGTAATCGAATCGGGTGGCGGGAAAGGCTCTACCATCAAATCGCATCATAATGTAGGCGGGATGCCCGACGACGCGGATTTTAGCATTGTGGAACCGTTACGTTGGTTTTTTAAGGACGAAGTCAGGGAACTGGGTACGGCGCTCGGTCTTCCCGATTCGATCGTCTGGCGGCAGCCGTTTCCGGGGCCGGGGCTCGCGGTTCGCATCGTGGGAGAAGTGACCCAGGAGGGGCTCGCGATGGTAAGAGCGGCCGATGCAATTATTCGTGAAGAGGTACGACGAGCAGGATTAGAGAAAGAAATTTGGCAAGCGTTTGCGGTTCTACTCGATATCCGCTCGGTTGGGGTTATGGGCGATGGGCGGACGTATGGACAACCCATTGTTATCCGAGCCGTGGAAAGCCAAGATGGAATGACGGCCGACTGGGTACGACTCTCCCCTGACTTATTAGAACGGATGGCCGCCCGCGTAATCGGCGAGGTTCCCGGCGTCAATCGGGTGGTGTATGACATTACATCTAAACCACCGGGAACCATCGAATGGGAGTAGATTACGCTAAGTGGGGTGCCGTCTTAGGACTAACCGATGAGGTCTTTAGTGTTTAGAATGGTGGCAAATTCATCGTTCAACGCGGCCAGCTCTACCTGATGCATGATTTCTGCGGGCACTGTCTGGCCTTGTAGGGTTTTTGCGTCAAAGGTTGCCATGGCATCCGCTACCGCAGACATTTTAAACCCCAGGTTAGCGCCCATCCGAATCGTGGTGCTGCAGCAATGGACTGTGGTGAGTCCGACGACTACGACATCGGTCCATCCGTTGGCGATTAAAACATCTTCGAGATTGGTTCCGATGAAGGCACTGTTGACTGATTTGGTCAGGAGTAGTTCGCCGGGTTCGGGTGTCACTTCACTCCGCAAGGCGCATCCGGGTTGGCCCATGGCCAGTCGCGAAGCGGGAGACTTTGAATGATGCTGTACGATGATTCTTGGGAGGTCGTGGCGGCGCCACCAATGGAGCAAGGCCGCAATGTTGTCTTCCGCGGATTCGTTATTGCGTGGTCCCCAAGCGGGGTCGCTCCATGTCTTTTGGACATCGATGAGTAACAAAACGGGATTAGCACGAGCGTTCACCGACAATCAGCATCCTCCTCAATGAGAGCCTATTCGATTTAACACTATCACGCGGTGACGACGGCGAATAGGGGAAAATGGGCCAGCGTAGGGTTTCAGCAAAAGGTCCATACTAATTGCACCGGAGACTTCACGAAACACGAACGATTGGTGTAAGATTGGTACATAATGTTCGGATTTTAAATTTGGAGGGACACTATGATTGAACGCTACAGCCGGGCCGTGATGCGAGACTTGTGGTCTGAACAACATCGCTATGATCGATGGCTAGAGGTGGAAATATTGGCGGTACAGGCGTGGGAACGCTTGGGGAAAATACCTGAAGGCGTGTCG
>JAKADJ010000119.1 GCA_021820645.1 Bacillota bacterium | reverse complement strand
TCTTGCTACAATCGCTAGAGCGTCCCATCTGACTCCGGCAGAGCTCACCGCGAAACTGAGCGCTGACGTGGCCGCTACGCTGCAAGCCGCCGTCAAGAGCGGAAAACTGTCCCAAAGCCAAGCCACTACCCGTGAAACCCAAATCACGTCGATGATTAGCCAATTCCTATCCGGTAGTTGGGGGCCACAACACGGCACCACCTGGGGGAGTCACTCCTAGACTAACCGACGGTATTCCCAATGGATTGTGTCGAATTTTTACCAAGAGGCCCGGGACGTTCCCGGGCCTCCTCCTCCTATGAGGGACCTTTGCCACAATACCCAAGTGTGCGGCACCTGCGATTGATTGGGTCCCTGCCCCTATCGTTCGGCCACTGGGTACGAATCTTGTAGGTCGAAAACAAACATCGTGGTGGGCAATCTCCACCCATTGGGCATCCGTCAATTCGATCAAAAAAACAGCTTCTTGCACGGTCTTTTATGCCACGGGAGAGTATGCGCATGCCGAGAGTCGATCGCAGCGCCTCTATCACTCGCATCCCAGACCAGGTACAATAAGGCCAAAAGGCGGGTGGAGCGCATAGCGGATGACGTGCTCTAAAGTCCCTTGGTCGATTTTCTGTTTAAACGTCTGTTTGGCGACGAGCAGCATACCGATATCCTCATCGCCTTTCTCAATGGCATCTTCGACGACGCGGGGATGCCCCGTGTAATTTCGGTGGAACTACTAAACCCTTATATCGACAAAGATGCCTTAACCGATAAGATGTCGGTGTTAGATATCCGTGCCCGCACCGAAGATCAGACGCTCATCAATATCGAGATCCAAATTCGCAATACCGGCGAAATGCGAGAGCGAAGCCTCTACTACTGGAGTAAGCTCTATGAGAGTCAGCTCCACGAAAGCGCGACGTATCGCACCCTCCATCCGGCCGTGGCCATCAACGTGCTCGACTTTTTGGAAATCCCTAATGACCGGGTGCATAATGTGTTTCAAATTAAAAATCAGGATGGCGCGGTGTTCACGGATCATTTAACCCTCCACTTTTTGGAGCTCCCGAAATTAGGCCGGCCACATCTGCAGGAATCCACCCCACTCGTCCGCTGGTTGACGTTCCTCAAAATGCAGACCAAGTCCGACCGAGAGGTTTTAGTGAAAGGAGATCCGATCATGGAGAAAGCCCTCAACACTCTGGAATTTCTGAGTCACGATGAACAAACGCGTCAGCGTTATGACGCCCGACAAAAGGCGTTGCACGATTATGCCACCGCCATCGAAACCGCGAAGCGAAAAGGGCGAGAGGAAGGTCTGGAAGAAGGTCGGGAAGAAGGTGCACATCGAAAGGCCGTGGAATTCGCCCGATATCTCTTAGCCCGGGGCTCTACCCATGAGGACATCGCCCAGGCCACAGGTCTCTCCCTTGCGGAGGTCGCGGCGACTGCGAAAACCCTGTAAAGCGCCCGGGGCACGGGCAAACCGCCGTAGTGTGGGAGCGCGGTACAGCCACCTTTACCCTCCTGTTGCTTTTAACGCCCGGCCGCGGTCCGTTAGACTGTCGGATGCCACAGAGAAAAAAGAGACGGGAAACGACTCTAGCGGGCGGCCGCACCTGGTTTTGGCTCAGTAGGACAGCCAGTGCGTATGATTTTGTTGTAGCCGTGCTCCCTTCTGCCGGTTGAACCACCCTCCAATAGAAAATGGGCCCGCGTCATAAAATTTCTTCGCATGTGACACATCATCCACCCGCCGTTCGTTTGTCGACTGAAGGTGTGTGAAGGGATGACGAATGACATCGTATCCAACGACTCATGGCTTAATACCTGGATCGACACCTGGGGAGACCGGGTGATGCGGTTTGCTTATACATATACGGGGGAGACTGGCCATGGGCCCAGGATATTGCCCAGGAGACCTTTTTGCGCCTCTATCAGATGCCTCAATCAGAGCGACACACCGTCCATCCTGGATGGCTCTTTACGGTGGCCCGCAACCTATTTACCGATGAGGCTCGCCGGCGCAAACGGGTACCAATGGTCCCCTGGGATGAAAAGGCGGTGTTAGCTCCCGATGAGCAAAGTTTACGGGTGCTCGTCCGTGATCTAATTGATCGCATGGATGCCATCGATCGGCAATGCCTATGGCTATTTTACTAAGCCGATTATTCTACTGAAGAAATTGCCCGTACACTCGGTCGAAAGTCTTCATGGGTCCGCACCCGTCTCTTACGGGCGCGCAAACGATTTGCACGACTATGGGAGGAATCCTAGCATGGATCACCATGAGTTCAACGAAGAGGACATGCGGCATGCGTTGCATCGTTATGGGCCCCCCCAATTCGATCCCCAGGGGCGATTCGACCGTGAACGATGGGAGACGGTCACCAAAATCCGTGTCCAGCCGACACCATCGAGGCGTCTAGATGCATGGAAATTTGCGGCCGGAGCCGTGGTGATCGGAGGGATGTTCACCGCGTCTGGACTACTGCGCCTCCCGGCGCCCACCACCGCAGCCCACCGCCCTGTACTAGAGGTGGTCAAATGGGTCAATGGCCAAACCGCGTCTTATCGGTCTACGGCACCCCAAGATCACGCCCGATTACAGAAAATCGCCCACGCCCTGGCCACCGCCAAATTTATCAGGGACATGGGAACCAAGCGAATGACGTCCCCCGTCTTGGGTCCATTACCGATGACTCCGATCGCAGCGGACGGCGTACCCATTCTTTATTTGGCCTACAATACGGGTGAAGTAGTATCCATCATGCCAGACAATAGAATCGCAGTGGATAAGAACACCCTCTCGATTCATTGGCGACACCATAACCGTGTGGTGATTGCCCGACATCATGGTTACCGGGTCGTTCGCTCACCGTACCTGGCCCGATTATTGCGCACCACCTCACTCTGGACTCCGGCGAATCCTATGTCTATCTCGGCGACGGGAACCCATGTTGTCATTAGGGGACAGGGTCTAGTCACGAATAATCACGTCGTCCTGACCGTAAGCCCTCTATTAAAAGGGATTGGTGGGGGAGAAAGTGGGGAACCGGCCGATTTCGTTTTAGCCACCGTCCCTGTTAAAAATGGGTCCTATCACTGGTCGGGCACCGTGCACATTCCACAGGGATGGACAGTCTACCATGCCGTGACTGGCTGGGCCATTGCGATAGACTCCAAAGCCCCCAGTAAATGGCCCAGCTTGGGGTCCTACAACATGAGCCAGATGCTTCCCCTGTCTCTATCGGTAACACCAGTCACCACCATAAGGACGGCATCCCAAGCATTGGGTGCCTTGCAAGAGTGGGCTTATGCGGCGCCACCTCCTTGGACTGACATCTATCCGTTATGGCCGACAAGTCCGGGACAACAAACCGTGACCTGGATGGATTGGGCGGACCACCGCTGGCATGGAGATCAGATAACCCGAGTCATTCCGATTTCGGGGGGGTACCGCGTAACCATCACTTGCATCGCAACCACACCGCGCGAAAAGCGAGCCTGGTCCACCACATGGTTCGTACACCGCAATGCCTTGGTGACAGGACTCACGAACTCGGGGGCCCCTCCCCATACCGGAGTCAAACGACTGCTGCGCCCAAAGCGATAACGATGAGCGAATGGGTCGACACCTCCTATCTCCCGGAACTACCGTGCCTTTCGGTCGCAGTGAGCCAACCCAGGGTGACCAAGACAATGCCGATGCCAAGCCAGTAAAGGGCCATATGCACCTCGTAGTAACCGACGAAAGCGGCACCTACCAAATAAAGGATGAGTGAGAAAGGTTTCTTGCGACGGGCTATCGAGACCAGGCCCGCCAGCCAAATCAGCAAAGCCACGCCGAGTAGAATGCCACGAGTCGTCCCCATTTGCGCAATAATAGCCGCCATACTACCCTCCGTACCGGTGCCCCTGTCGGTCGAGGCACGCCATCTTCGATGCGGAACCGTCGCGTTTTGGTGCGGCCATATTAACGATGCCCGCAACCAGCTTCCCTGACGTCGCTACGTACCTTTGTAACCTGTACTCTCATTATGCCACACTGATATCCCCACGCGATTAGACCGGCTATTTGCAATATAAGGTTGGCGCTTTTTCAACCTCATCTCCCATAACGAAAGCGCTTTTAGATACCCCAAGGTTCGGAAGTATCGGGACCATGTTATCGATGTCGGATTCGCCATTGATAACACAGCGCACACATCAAGTAGAAGCCACGCGAATGATGTGGGATACGGCGACAAAACGGAAAAGGCGATGGCCGTGCTGGATTTTAGCCAAATCCCACGCGTTGATAAAATGCTCGATCCAAACACTAGCACCCTGCAAGTCGCTCAAGTTCCTTGACGGTGTTCGAAATCGCGTTGTACGACTGAAACTCGGCGGATAAACGGTTCACTTTTTCTTTGTAGGACGATTGGGTTAAGATTTGCCGTACCGCACGCAAAAGTTGGTCTGTCGATGGGCGATCCGTTTTTAAGTTGACACCGACACCTGACCATGCCACCCGAGCGCACACTTCTGGCTTGTCTTCGGATTTACCGGCCGTCACCAGGGGCACACCATAGTGAATCGCCAATTGGACGCCACCATACCCTCCGTTGGTAACCATCACATCCACGTAAGGCAGTAGATCGTGGTGAGGGATAAACGTTTCCAGTTTGACGTTGTCAGGCAAAGGGATCTTAACATTGGCGACCGGTTTGTTCCCAGTGGTCGCAACGACCAGCACATCTTCGGACGCGAGAGCTTGAATTGTCGGGATGAGCAATTGATTAAAATCTTCATTTGCGAGAGTGCCTTGGGTGACATGCACTACCGGGCGGGATCCTTTGAGCTCCTCCCACCAGACGGGGAGTTGGTAGTCCGACCGTTTCTCCGGTAAATATGGACCTATAAACGTCACGTTTTTCGGCAAGTCGCTGCGCGGATATTCGAAGGAAGGACAGGTTCCTTGCAGGAACAAATCTGAAATGAATGCGGGCGCATCCATGAAATAGTACGGAAGCTCTGGTGAACCGACACGTGTTAGGACCTGGTTGAGATGTTTTTGGACGTCCGTAAGAAGCATCTTTTGAATGAGAATATTCAACGCATTATTGCGCAGTCGCCCGATAGCCCCGGAGTGCGGCGGTAGGCCCAGCCCGAAAGGGGCGGTATCGCGACTACTCAAAGCCAACGGCAAGATACCATATATGACCGTTTTAGGGGCTTTACCCTTTAAAATCATCGGTAGCATGCCGGCGAATCCCGAATCCATTATCACCACGTCTGCAGGAAACTGTTGCAAAATCCGGCTTAGATCCGCATCGTAGCCAACGATTTCGTCGAAGAAAATGTGCTTGAGATCATATTTTAGCCGGCTTATTCCTTCTTTAAGTTGATTTCTGCCTGGAAACGCTTCATCCAAACGATTGTCATCATAATCTTTAGCCGACTCGACCTTCGTGAAAGAAGCGCCAGTTTCCTCAATTTTATGACGGTATTTCGACGTACCATACCATAATACTTCGTGTCCCCGCTCAACTAACGTGCGTGCAATGGGCAATCCTGGAGTCATATGCCCATGAAGAGGCGTCGTCGCAAATAAATATTTAGCCAACGTTTATCATCTCCAAAATGTTAGTGCCACCAATGAAGCAAATCCTGCTTGCACGTCGTGTTCTTTACTAAGGGCTATGGAGGGAATCTGGCAAGGTTACCGGTCTCCCTGATTATTCCGGTGGTTTCACCCCGAGCTGTCAGCCCAGTGGGGTTAACCCCCCAAACATTTCCCCATATCCCATGAATCACGACTCCGAGTGGTTAACCAATTCGTACACCGTCATCTGCGAGTTGTGAAAATAGATCGGCATCGATCCATGAACTTTTTCCCAAGCCCGAATCCAGTGAATCAGATCGGCGTTTTGGATCTGATCTTGCTTTAAAATCTGGGTACGCCCCGGCACATGGCCTAACTCTTGATGGCGGGACACAAAGAAGAAAATATTAGGTTGACTCATTGCAAACGGCGCACTCCCGGCGTCTTTCCAATGAGGCCAGTGATATCGGGGGCTCACATGACTCGCCCATACACTCGGGTTATATTGATACCCTTGATACACCGCCAAGGCGTAGGCGTTATATGCCACGGCATCCCACGAAAATTTAGGAAGAGCGGTGCCGAGATGCACCAGTTCCGCCACGTACGTATCACTATTCATGGTATAGGCAATGAGGGGACGCGGCGGATGTTTTTCAACGATATAGCCTACGGCCAACAGTGAAGCCAAAAACGTCCCCAAAGCGGCTCGGGGCTGATCCACCCCGAGGCGTTCTACGGCTTCTTGCAATCCGGCCACCCCAAGCCCCACCGACAGCGCTTCGACTAGGGCTAAAAATTCCCCCGCACGCGTCACCAACGGCGCAAAACTTATCCCCACCCGTGGTAATTGCACGACCGCTTCCGCAAAGACCAACAGCAGAAACAAGGTGGCGGGTAAACCCATTTCCCAGAGTTCGTCATACCATAAGAGTTTGGTCACAAAAAGACACGCGATAGCCGCCAAACTCACCCACACCATGAACGAAATAGGTGGCATGATAGCGCTACTCTGTCTCGCCGCCACCGTCGCGCTTTCGGTGAGAAACGTGACGCCCGAGGCCAACAAAGGCCTTCCCATTGCGATGCCAATGCCTAGAGGGAGAACCGCCAGGATCGCCGCCGACGGAATCATCCAGGCAAAACGCTTTAACATGGGAAGCGAGACGCCCGCCACCGCCCAACCACCAAAGGTTGCCGCAAAAGCGGCGAGCACCGCGTTAAAGAGGGCAATAGGATGGGTCAAAGCCACCGCCGCCATGGCGGCCGAGGCGCCCAACACATATCCCGGTTTCTTGGTCACCCACGCCTGAAACACCAGCCATGCAATGGGAAGCACCAAGAGGTTGCCGAGCTCCTGCCCTTCGGCGGCAATTTGACGCACCGCG
>JAKADJ010000118.1 GCA_021820645.1 Bacillota bacterium | reverse complement strand
AGTCGAACCCGAGCCGCTCTAAGGCCCCGGGCCGTAGGTTCTGCACCAACACGTCTGCCTTTTCTAATAGGGATCGTAACACCATCACGCCTTCGGGTGCCTTCAAGTCGAGGCAAAGGCTCTCTTTGCCGCGGTTAATCCATACAAAGTGACTGGAGAGACCATTGACAGTCTGATCATAGTGTCGTGCAAAATCGCCCCTATCCGGACGCTCAATCTTAATCACCCGGGCACCCCAGTCCGCTAACTGGCGCGTGGCAAACGGGGCCGCAACGGCCTGCTCTAGGGCAATGACGGTGATCCCGGTCAAAGGCAATATCTCTTGCATGAGTCGTCTATGCGGGATCCCTCGGGTCTATCCCGGGGCGGAGAAGGGCTGAATGGTTAAGCCCTCCTTCCCGCATCCTCCTGTTCCTTAGATCTACTGAGGCCTCTCAAAATCAGCCCCACCTCGATTTGGTGCCGAAGAGGCTTCCTAACCTCTTAGTACGATCGCGGCAATTGCAATACGTGCTCTCCCAGATACGCCAAGATCAGGTTGGTTGAAATCGGTGCCACCTGGAAGAGTCGAGTCTCTCGAAACTTACGCTCAATATCGTACTCGGTGGCAAAGCCATAGCCCCCGTAAGTTTGGATGGCCACATTAGCCGCTTCCCACGAGGCTTCGGATGCTAACAGTTTGGCTAAATTGGCCTCCTCACCGGAGGGTGTTTCGTGGTCAAAACGCTGCGCCGCCCGCGTGCGCATTAAGTCGGCCGCCCGTAAATGCGCGTAGGCACGAGCCAAAGGGAATTGAATCCCTTGGTTCTGCCCAATCGGGCGGCCAAAAACCACCCGTTCACGAGCATACTCCGTGGCTCGGTCGATAAAGAAATACCCATCGCCGAGACACTCCCCAGCAATGAGGATGCGTTCCGCATTCATCCCATCCAAAATATAAGAAAATCCACGACCCTCTTCGCCGATGAGATTCTCTACCGGAACGGGAACATCATCAAAAAACAGCGCATTCGTCTCGTGATTCATCATCGTCTCGATGGGTTGCACAGAGAGGCCGTGTTTTACGGCATCATGCAGATCCACCATGAGTACCGAGAGCCCTTCCGATCGTCGACGCACCTGGTGACTTGGAGTGGTTCGTGCGAGTAGTAACAAGTAGTCCGAATGTTGGACCCGTGAGATAAAGATCTTCTGCCCTCGAATCCGATACGACGATCCCTCACGGCGCGCCGTGGTTTCTAGTTGGGTGGTATCCGACCCGGCCCCCGGTTCCGTCACCCCGAATGCCTGCAGCCGAATTGATCCATCCGCGATACCTGGAAGCCACCGCGCCTTTTGTACATCGGATCCATGGCGTAGCAGAGTGCCCATGGTGTACATTTGCGCATGGCACTGCGCCGCGTTGCCTCCGCTACGATTAATCTCCTCTAGAATGATGGAGGCTTGCATCATGCCGAGACCCGATCCGCCATAGGGCTCCGGGATCAATGCCGCCAGGTAGCCGGCTTCCGTCATCGCGGCTACAAAGTCTTCGGGATACTTTTTATCCTGGTCGCATCGTCGCCAATATCCGGCAGGGAATCGCCGACATAATTGGCGTACCCCCTCTCGTAGAGCTACTTCGTCGTCTGCGGCCATCCGATGTTCACCAACCTTTGTGATTAACCGTAATATCTCCATCCATCTACATATTTGATATAATATCAGGAAATAGGATTCAACGACAACGTGGAAGGAGAACCCTTTTCATGAATTTCACCAAGATTGTGGATGCCCCGCTATCCGAACGGCTTGCCGATCTGATCCGCCAGGCCATCTTTACCGGTCATTTAGCCTCGGGATCCAAGATTCCCCAGGACGATCTCGCCGAAGAGTTCGGTGTTTCGAGAATGCCGATCCGAGAGGCATTAGTCATTCTCAACTACGAGGGCCTGGTGAGACTGGAACCCCGACGCGGGGCCTGGGTCGCTGCGTTGACCCTAGCCACCGTGGACGAGGCGTATACCATGCGCTGTTGGGCGGAATCCGAAGCCGTACGACTATCGGTGCCCCGGCTCGTCAGTGAGGATCTGAACCACCTACAAAGAGTCTTAGGCCAACTCGAGTCCACCCACTTGGGAAACGATGCCGAGTCATTTGTTAAAGCCAATGCTGCATTTCATGCGGCCTTGCGCGCTCGTTGTCCGTGGCCCAAACTCGCCCACTTGGTGGACACTTTGTGGAATGGCTTCCCCCCTTTAACCCCACAATTTGTCACCAACCAGATGGCCGAGGACCATAGCGAACATCGGGCACTGATGGAGGCTGCCACAGCTCGCGATGGGGATGAAGCGGCCCGGCTGATGACGGCCCACATCAACCGATCGTGGCAATCAGCGCGGGCCCACTTTCAGGCATTAGGATGGTCGGAGGGGCCCGCCGAAGAAAGTCCGGGTAGCGTCCATGCGTCCCATTAATGTGAGTGAAGTAAGGGACGCGGTGGCGACCTTATGCCGGCAAGCCAACACGATATTGCCGCCAGATGTCTATATCGCTCTGCAACGAGCTTATGAGAAGGAATCTTCCCCGGTGGGTCAAATGGCGCTCCAACAGATCCTTAATAATGCGGATTATGCCCAGTCGGAAGGCATCGCTCTCTGCCAGGACGGCGGGGTGACCATCGTGTTTTTGGACGTCGGACAAGAGGTGTTTTGGGTGGGTGAGCCGATCGAAGACGCCGTTAATCAGGGGGTACGCCAGGGCTATCAAACCAGCTTCCTCCGAGGATCCATGTTGGATCGTCCTTTTAACGGGAAGAACACGGCGGATAATACGCCAGCGATTATTCATCCGCGAATTGTACCCGGAGACCAGGTTACTATCACGGTACTCCCCAAAGGAGGGGGTGGCGACAATGGGAGCCAGATGCGAATGTTTACCCCGGCCCAGGGGATCCCGGCAATTCGCAGTTTTGTATTGGACACGGTGGCCCAGGCGGGACCCGGAGCATGTCCTCCGCTCATTGTGGGAATTGGGGTCGGAGGATCCTTCGATTCTGTCGGCGTCCTCGCCAAGCGGTCCTTGCTCCGCGATGTCGGTGCCGCCCACCCCGACCCCGAGATAGCGGCTCTCGAGCAAGACTGGCTTCAGGAGATTAATCGACTCGGGATCGGGCCCCAAGGCTATGGGGGACGCACCACGGCGCTAGCCGTCCATATTGAGACGCATCCCCGGCACATTGCGAGCATTCCCGTAGCCGTCAATCTCCAGTGCCATTCGGCCCGGAAAGGAACCATCGTCTTATGAACGCCCCACACCGTCTCATGTGCCCGATAACGGACATTGAAACCCTCGAAGCACTAAGAGCGGGAACCCCCGTTTTGCTCTCTGGTCGTATCATTACGGGCCGTGATGCCGCGCACGCACGACTTCACCAGATGATCCAAAAAGGAGAACCGCTCCCAATAGATGTCTCGAATCAGGTGTTGTACTATGTGGGACCTGCCCCCGCTGGCCCCGGCCAAGTTGTGGGCTCGGCAGGCCCCACGACCGCCAGCCGGATGGATCTCTATACACCCGAATTGCTAGCACGAGGACTCAAGGCCACAATTGGCAAGGGGTACCGTCAGGATGCCGTGAAAACCGCCATGAAGGAGCACGGCGCGGTATATTTCGGGGCCATTGGAGGAATTGGGGCGCTCCTCAGCCGCTGCATTCGCTACCAAAAAGTGTTGGCCTTCGAAGATCTCGGACCCGAAGCCATGTATGAGTTTGCCATCGAGGACTTTCCTGTCCTTGTCCTAATTGATTCGAAGGGTCGTGATTTTTATCTGGAGAATCAAGCGGCGTATAGAAATTCTGGGTAACATGGCTACAACCCTATGCCAATGCTTTTCTCGTCGCCACCAGATTACAGCTTTGGGGATAGCCGCCCTCCCTTCAGGTGCGACTCCCACCTTAAACCTCTCAGGGGCACGCGTTTTCCGAAAATGTCGGCTGGACCGCATTTCGGTACCCAGGTCATGCGACGACCGCAAGGGAGATCCGCTCTCGCCGCTTTTGGCCAATGTGCCGCTGAACGAAGTTGACCGGGCGCGTGGGAACCAAGGCGCTGGCAAGCCTGCACCTCTCCGGCATTAGATGGGATGAGGTGTTGGACATGGTGACCGATAGAAAGTGAAGGCCATTAAATGCACTGGCCCACCTTAGTCCGCTTCTACGAGAGGCGTAGCTGGCTCTATTGGTGTATCTGTCGGAAGCTGGTTGGAAATTCTGCGCCTATTGCCGGGGATCAATATACAATATGCTGCCTAACGGTAGACGTGTCAATCGGGATCGCACTCGTTATCTTCGTCCGATCTCTGGGTCAATGTCGCAAGTTGGCCCCGCAATACGGGGATATCCTGTTGCGTAATGTCCCACACAACATCGAGATCGACATTAGCATACCCGTGGATCAAGACGTTTCGCACTCCTTTCATATTGCGAATATCCAAATCGGGATGTTTTCCCTGAAACGTATCCGATAATCGAGCCGCTGCTTCCCCGATAATTTAGAGTTGGCGAATGATTCCGTCTTGAAGGAGATCATTATCGTCAAACATCGCCCGCGTCACATCATGGAGTCGCCGCGTGATTTTTGTGACCGCCTGGTCAATGTGGTGAAGGTAGAGGGTATCATCATGGGCCGACATAAATGGTCCGTGCCTCCTTTAAGACTCAATCACGAATCCGCGCATCCAGTAAATGCGGTTTAATCAGATCGACCTGGCGATTCCAGATCTCGGCCAGGGCCAAATCTAGGGCGACCCACTGGAGACCTCGGGCGGGGGAATCGGGTCGCAACCGGCAAAGCACGTCGATATCGCTCTGATCCGTAAAATCATCGCGTAAGACCGAGCCGAACAGTGCCAAATGCGCCACGCCGTAGCGTTGGCAAATTGCCTGCACGGCATCCAGTTGCAAGTCGATGGGCATCTCGTAGTTAAAGATATCCATGCCGCCACCTCCATTTCTCTTAGTATACGCGATCAACAGCCCGTCGAAACTATCGTGATCAGCTCGGGAATCGGATAACCTGCTGCCTGCCGCCCATAGATCCATTCGCTTCCTAGGCTTGCGTTACGGCGTCTTCATACGTCCTCCCGCGGGGTTTACACCCCGAGAGCTCGGAGATTTCGACGCTACAGACGTGATCGGCGTTAGAGTACTAGATCTGCATCAAGTATCGATCTGGCTAACCGAATTGTGTGGACGTGTGCATCGACTTCCTTGTTCCGGCGAATGGTCTGCGCTAACGGCCACTTTAGAGTAGTCCGTATAGGCAGGGTGACGGACGCGCCGTCGCCCGAATCCCCGTGAGGTCCTCCACTAGACTAGAAACAATGTCTGCGCGCCATAGCGATCCACGAGTGCCTTACTAACCTGATGGTCCACCCTGGTCATCCCACGGTTTTCTCGTGGTCCTAAGCGTTTCGGGAGCCGGAGGGCAGACGGCGTCTGCCGTGGCAGGTCCTGCCGGAGGATCTTGAAGTGCGTGGGCACGCTTTGCATCAAGCGCACTGCCACGTCTGCCAGCTTCCCAACCGTATGAAATTTCTGCCTGATGCGCCCTATTTATCGGATGACTCGCTTTAATTCCTCACGAAATGCGGGCTTATTGGTATACCTGGTGAGTAGCGTTGCAGCGATCTGCGAGGCTTCGGGCTCACCACCTGCCTGCTGCAACATCTGGATAAGCCGACAGACATTCTGATAGGCCCTTCGTGTCGTTGACTGTCCCGCGGTCTCCTGGATATGGGCTTCAAATAGCCGGATCACCGCGGGACGAAATCTTGGCATTAAGACCCGATAAAACTCTTCGATTCGCTCTGGGCGCAAGGACACATAGGCCAAGAGCTTTTCGAACTCCTGCTCTTCCACCAATATCCGTGTGTACACTCTCTCGTAGGGCCGAGATTTTTCCAGAGACCGTAAAATATCCGGATAGACGGAGCGCCATTCATCGGAGGAATAGGTCGCTTTGAGGAGCGGATAGTAATCGTAGTCCCCCGCCTCTACTAATTCGCGTCCCGTCTTCCGTTGCAAGTCTAATCGACCGCTTGCGCGGGCCACTTCGTAGGCAAGGCTCTTCCATTTAAGGACCCGCCCGCGAAGATCCCGATCCTGGATCTCGCCCTCGCGGGCGAGGTCCAGACCCTCATCATAGCGGCCCACTTGCAAGGCTTCCCCAATCGCCAGTTCTCGGAAACTTGCATAGCGTAGATGATTTTGCAAAAACTCCCGCGCAGGCATCTCTCCTTCATGTTGGATAAGCCAATGGTATTGCATCATGGCGGTCTGTTCCCCAAAATAATCGAAACTCCACGACTCTTTTTTGTGGTAGGTCGCGATAGCCACGACCTGTTGGTCCCATAAGGCCTTTTGTTCAGGCGTCGTGGCCAGTCCTAAGGCCCATCCCAGCAAGCGGAGTTGCCAATCCGACCAGCCGTGAAAGCGCCGATCTGCCGACTCTGCCACAAGCATGCCAAAATACCGCTCCACCTCCCACTCCGAGCCAGAATCTACCGCGGATAGCACTTCACCCACACATTCCAGGCTCTCTTCAATGACCCCTCCAATGGTGCCACTAGAATCGTCGGCGGACTGAAGCAGATCTAACATTTCCTCCAGTACACAAAAACTTAATGTCAGGGCTAAACTACCCTCCTTCGCATCACGTGCCTGCTCCAAGACTAGCCTAGCGCCATCTACGGCCTTATCGACATCCCCATACTCGACAAATCCGTGGCGATCGGCGTGATCCTCAATGTACGACCGGATTAAGAGCCGGGATTCCCTGACCCAAGCCTCGGCATCGCCTTCAAAGACTGCCATCTCAATACGCCGGGCTATCACCTCGGACTCGGAGGCAAGCGATACGAGTAGCTTAACCAGGTTCTCCTTACTTTGATTTTCGAGGCGCCGCTTTAAAGGTGCTTGGGGCGACAGTAGGGTCTGTGGCTTGTCGGTGCCCTCCTCTCGCATAAGGAGCAAC
>JAKADJ010000117.1 GCA_021820645.1 Bacillota bacterium | reverse complement strand
CGGTTCGAGGGTCGTATAAAGGCGACCCGCCGCCATCTGCTCGAACTCGGCCGCGGGAATCTGGGCGAGCACGTTGACCTCGGCATGCGCGAGACGGGTGCCCGCCAAGACAGGGGCCGACGCATGGGCCTCTCCGATACGGCCCCGACCGCGGTAGCGGATGTCGCCCGTGGCGTCGACCCACACGGCACCAATGGCCTGCGAGCCCGCGCAATAACCGGCCCACGCCTCCTCCAAGCAGGCATACCAGATAGGCGAAATTGTGATCATCAAATCCTCCCAGATCCCGGACAGCCACCGTAATTGGGTTATCCATCATTATGACTATATCACCGAAAATTGTGATTCGCGCCGCTAAGTATTCCTTGCACATGTGAGATGGATATATGCCCCATTAGGTCGCTTTGGGTTGAGATACTCATTGGCATCACGCCACGATCTCGTCGCCATATCCTAGCGGGCCCACCGCTTTCCGTCCTATCGGGGCGGCCGGGCCATTTGCGCCACCACCTCGACGACAGCCAAAGGAACAGGGGCCATCGCCGTTGGTTGCACCGCCTTAAATCGCTGGACTCGGCCGTCGCCCCACAAGGCCGCGATACTCCGCATCCCGGCCCCGGAGGCCGCCAGGACATCCGTGGGTTGATCCCCAATGTACACACAGTCCTCAGGCGGCACGCCTAGGCGCTGCGCAGCCAGCAACAGCGGAACGGGGTCCGGCTTATGCCGGGTGCTATCTTCTTGGGCAACGATCACATCAAATAACGGACGCAGGCCGTGGCTCTCTAGCTCGCGAAGGACATGGACACGGCGCTTTGATGACACCATTCCCATCACGTAATCCGCTTTTAACTGTCTAAGTGCCTCGGGAATTCCCCTGAAGACAGGAATTTTGTGTGCCCGTTCCTCGTAGTATCGGGTTCCAACATCGAGAATTCGTTGAGCGAGTTCGGCGTCGAACCATTCTCTGTAGACCACCGGCACGGGGCGCCCCACCAGTTGGGCAAGTTCGGCGTTGGTGGGTTCCCGCCCTAGTATGGTCCGAAACCCATGGCGAGTTCCCTCCTGGGCCACGCTTTCACTATCTTGAATGGTGCCGTCAAGATCCCAGAGAATGACCACGCGTATTTACCTCGCATTCCATATCAACGGTCCACGGGAGAACTTATCAATACCATGGCTCTCTTTCGCGCGAAGCCCAGCTAATGGCCCCGTTGCTTCCTGGCGTATCCCACAGATCACTATATCTTTGTTAATTCGCTGGTGATAGGGGAATTTCCTACAGCGTATTCGCCCCCGAGAGTTCGTCAAGGATTTGGAAGTCTTCGGATTTTCTATTGTCGACGCTGCCACTCTTGGGGATAGCGTCGCACATGCAAGACAGCGATGACCGCGATGTGGTCGGAGGATACAATAAAGTAAACGGCATACGGAAACCGGCGCACCAACGCGCGACGCACCTCGGTGTCAATCACGGGGAATTGCTGGGGATTTTCGGAGACACGGTCGATTAACCGATCGAGTGCCGCGACGAAACGTCCTCCGAGTCCGACGCGCTGCCCTTCATACCACGCGACCGTGTCCTCTACATCGTGTTGGGCACCGGCGCTCAAACGAACCGGAAGGCTCATGCCTTTGGCTTCGATTGACGCAAGTCACGGATAATTCGATCCCGAACCTGATCCCAATCCATAGGGTTGGCATCCGGGTCAGCTAGTCGTTGCCGAATGACGTCTTTGTGCCAGTCGGGCACCGGCACCCGGTCTTCGCTCGCCGTAATACGGTCCCACAGGGACTGGACGTAATCGACCTTTTCTTCGGGTGACAACTCATCAAATCCGGACGGGGGCCACGGAACGCCTGCAGACATGCCCACACCTCCATTTCATTCCATGATACCACGCGCCCATCGACGCGCGAAAAACCCGAGAGGAGGAATCGCTCGACATCACTAATTCGCTTCCATAGTGCATGGCCAGCGTCTCTCATGAGCCGCACTGGGTTAACTGCAGATACGCCCCCGAAAGTCCCGCAGCCTCATCAGGTTGTGCTCGCGCCCGGGCTATTTTTCCCCACGGGTACCGCCGCCTCGCGGGCCGGTGGCGTCATTTCAATCTTCACCAGAGATGGCATCGAGTTGGTCGTGGAGCCGTTGGACTTGCTGCTCCAGTTCCTCGACCCGATGCGCATTTTGTATCGTCATGCCCCACTGGATAATCCATGGAACGACGATAAAGAGCAAAATTAGGATAATGATTACGAACCCCGGTACCATGATGAGTTCACCTCGCCGTCATATTAGCGCTTGCCTCGCGTTCAACCCAGCGTCCCACACGCGATGGCGGCATGGTCTCGCGGAACTCGACCGCCCGCGCTGCCAGCCCAGGGTGCGGGATGACCCAACCCCATCCATAGCACGACTCTTCTCCGGGGAACCAATGCGTCGTATCTGGGCTCGCGTGCTCCCTCTCCGTCGAAGCGATCGCGGGATTAGCGGACAGTCTTGCCTACGCGTCGGACGTCATCGCGATGCGCGCTGGCCTCCTTCAGCAGGCACCAGGGCCTTCTTCATCGTGGTCGCCGGAAGCTTAGACCCGTTCCATTCCAGCGTGATATGCTCCACCGCCTGAAACCCGTTGCGGATCCAGAAGTCTCGCACGCGATCATCATAGCCCATCACGACGTCAACGCGGATCATGCGGCTTGCATAGGACCGGGCATAAGCTTCGAGCGCTCTATAGACGTGTTGGCCAATTCCTTGGTGCGCATAGCTCCGGTGGATTATCAGCAATGAGAGATAGGTCTCGGCGTCGATGTGGACGTCAAGGAGCCCGATCACACGGCCTGTGGATTGTCGCACCACCTTGCATGACCAAAATCCCGCATCCCTGCGATGGGAATTTTCCGATCCATCACATAATCCGGGTTGACCTGCATATGACGGGCCGACTTGATCCATCACAAAATCCGCTTTGGCCCCCACATGACGGACCCCGCGACAATGGCCCGATCCATCATAGAATCCGCATACCCTACTTTTTCAACAAATCACTGGTTCAAAAGGGGTGCACTTTCGGGGTCCCCTAAGCTATAGTGGAGAAAGAATTTCACCGTTCAGGAATAGCGGAACCGCTACCTGGTGCGGGTATTGGGAAAGGCGGGGCAATCATGCGCTTTATCGCAACTCTCTTTATCGTCGGCCTCATTGTGGTTGGCGGAATTTTTTTGGTGATGAGCATGCAAAATTACACCGCTCTTCACCATCAAACCATGATGGTCACCTCGTTGATGATGTTTTTCGTCGGCGTCGTGGGGCTGGGAGCACTGCTTACAAACCGAGTGGAGCACTAAGAACCGGTCAAAGAAAAACAAGGCCTCCGACCCCACGGAGGCCTTCGACACCATAGGGGTTCATCCTCCCCCATATTCTGGTACCATGTTTGATCCCGCATCCCTATGGCCCGTTAGCGACCTCCCTCTTCACGGTCCATTGCTTTTGTTCTTCTGTTGGCACAAGACGGCCGGGCAATTTGAACGCGTCAAGGTATCGTGATCGTGAGGTCGTCGGGAAGCGCATTCCTTGCGCCGGATGACCCGGGCTCGCAGATTTTCCGCTGGCGACAAAGAACAACGTGAGAAAGGACAAGGGAGCGAAAAAATATCACCGGCCTGGCTGAGCGGCCGTCTCCATCTGGTAAAGACATAAAACCCGCCTCAAAGAGACGGGCTCCTCCCTATACATCATCGATACATCGCCGCGCGCCGCTCCATCACAAGACCAATGCGGCCGATGCCGAGACTCATGATGACAAAAGCGAGAGCCACCATGGGGTATAAAACCCCGGGCTGATCGGTCGTGTTGGCGCCTGAGGTGGCGGTAAACATCGCGTCGGAAAACCCGATGAGGTAAATCAGCGTCGTGTTTTTCAACTGAAGTACCACAATGCTGGTCAGGGCCGGCAACATGGTGACTAAGGCCTGGGGAAACACAATTTTTTTGAGCGTCGTGAACCACGGCAACCCCAAAGCGGCCGCTGCCTCCCACTGTCCGGCGGGAACATCCATAATGCCCGAACGGAAGATTTCGACCGTGTAGCCGACGCCATAGGCAACCAGCCACAACAGCGAAGCCGTGAGCGGCGAAAACATAATCCCGAACTGCTGAAACCCAAAAAAGATGATAAAGAGCTGCAAAATCGCTGGCAATCCCCGGATAATCTCCACGTACCAAGAAATAAGAATTTGCAGCGGCTTGGGCCCGTAGAGACGGCCCGCGGCGAATAGCACACCAATGACGATGGAAACGGCAACCGAGATCACGGTCAAGCTCAAATCCTTGAGCGCGCCGATACTCATGGGTCCCGCGTAGTTCGCCACAATATGCCACACTAGGCCTCCCCCTCCTCTCCCTCTTCACCGGCGTCCTCGGTCGGATGAAGCACCCGACGCAAGAATTGCTGGGCTCGGTCTGATTTTGGATTCTCCAACAACCCCCGAGCCGGGCCTGTTTCGACCACGCGGTGATCCGCCATAAACACCACCGTGTCGGCCACTTCCTTGGCGAACTGCATTTCGTGCGTGACAAGGATCATGGTGCTACCCTGGCCGGCGAGCCGCTTGATGGCCGTTAACACTTCGCCCACCAATTCCGGGTCGAGCGCTGACGTCGGCTCATCAAATAGCATTAATTCCGGCTCCATGGCCAATGCCCGGCAAATGGCCACCCGCTGCTGCTCACCGCCCGAAAGCCGCTTGGGATACATGGTCGCTTTATGACCCAGTCCCACCATCTCCAGAAGTTCTTGCGCCCGTTTGGTCGCATCCTCCTTGGATACCTGTTTGACCTGCATGGGCGCGAGCGTAATGTTTTCCATCACGGTGAGATGGGGAAACAAATTAAAGTTCTGAAACACCATCCCCACCCGCGTGCGAATATCCAGCAACACGGACCGTGACGGTTTTTTATTCCCCTCCAGCGTATGCCCTAAAAGCTCCAATGTCCCTTGCTCGAACGGCACCAAGCCATTGACGCAACGGATGAAGGTGCTTTTTCCAGCACCGCTGGGACCAATGATGGCCACCACCTCACTCTTATGGACATCTAGGGTGACATCTTCGAACACCAGGGATTTCCCAAATCGCTTGGTCACATTTTTTGCACTAAGCACGACGTCGTTGGACATTCAACTCCCACCTCGCTAAGAGTTTGGACAAAATGATGTAGAAAGCGAAGTACAGCACGCCCGCCAACAGGAAGTCGTCCATGTACTGGAAACTGTTTGAACCAGCTAAATACGCTTGAAACATTAAATCGGTGACGGAAATGGTGTAAACCAACGAGGTATCCTTAATCAAATTGCTGAGCTGATTGGTGGCCGGCGGTAAAATATTGAAAAAGGCTTGGGGCAGGATGATCTTTCCCATGATGGCCGTGCTCGATAGTCCCAGGGCCTGAGCCGCTTCACGTTGGCCCCGGTCGACTGCGAGAATACCGCCCCGAAAAATTTCCCCATACTGGGTGGCGTAAAACACCCCCAAGGTTAACGTGCCCGCCGCGAACCCCGACAGCTTCACTCCCCATTGGCCCATGCTGTAGTAGGCCACAAACAAAAGGACAAGAACCGGGATTGCCCGAATAACCTCCACAAACACCATGGCCACGAACTCGAAAACCCGCACCCCGGATAGGCGACCGAGGGCCAAAACAAATCCCAACACCAATGCCAGCACTAACGCCAGCCCCGTAATCTCCAGCGTCACTTTAAGTCCCAAAAGAAAGTTTGGCAGCGCATGAATCCACGTCACCCACAACACGTGCATGAAGGAGCCTCCCGTCTACAGTCTCGTGAACGGGTGCCAAACCGGGGAACCAGTGACCCTGGCCCCCAGTCGTACCCGCTGGCTCAAACGTCTTCCCGTTAGGGAGTGTACGAGTTGGGAGCACTCGCGATTCCCTGCAAGAACACGGGGCTCGTTAAGCCATACTTATCGAGAATTTTCTGCTCGGTACCGTTCTTTTGGATCTTTAACAGGTACGCGTTGAGCTTCTTCAAAAAGCTGGCACTGTATTGGCCCTTGGGCACCGCGTAATACCCGCGGAGCCCCTGGACGGGCGGCGCAACGGACTGCGGCACGGCCCCGAGTATCTTAATGTGCAATGCGGGGTTCTGTGCCTTGGACCACGCCGGGTCTGTGCTCGGCTGAATCGTCGCGTCAATTCGCCCGGTCGATAGCGCTTGGAAGCAGTCAGAAATATTGGGGTAATATTTAACGTCGCTCGGGGTTTGCTTTTCGAGCGCTACCGCCTCAGCGACCTCCGCAGAACCCGTGACCACTCCAATGGTCTTTCCTTTCAAAGCCGAAACCGAGTCGGTTGTAATCGCCGGATGCTGCGAATTGACGACAATGGCATCATTGTAGTTCAGCATCGGCCGGCTAAAAGACAGCACCTTGGCTCTCGCCTTAGTTTCGTAAATGTCAATAGTGACGTCCGCGCGCTTTTGGGACACTGCGGTAATAGAGGCGGCAAACGAGAGATGATCGAACACGAGCTTTGCCCCAAGGGACTTCGCAAATCCCCGTAGGATATTCACATCATACCCCGTCCACTGCTGTTTGGAATTCTGAAAATCCTGGGGTGCAAACGGAGAAATCGCAAACACTAGTTGATGCGTAGACTTCACTTTGCTCAACAAGGAGGTGCTTTGAGTTGAGGTCGATCCAGAGCCACACCCCGCCAGCAAAGCTCCGCTGGTGGCCAAAACCACGGCCGGAACTGCAAACTTCGATATGTGTGCCAATTTTAGTCCTCCTTTGATTGCGTTTTGTGGTCGCCGTGACCTCCGCCATGCACCAATAAGGAAGCACATTATCAGGTGGCGATTCCTCTCGCCACACGCATGACGAATAGACCGTATCGCTCGACGGCGAAGCACGGCACCTCATCAACCAACCGGGTTTAAATTGGGCTTATGTAATCCTTTACGCCCTGTGGCGAGTCGCGGCACGCCGTGAACCCTGTCAG